>PNIN01000008.1 GCA_002878065.1 Calditerrivibrio nitroreducens | reverse complement strand
CGTACCTACGTTAACGTGAGGTTTCTTCCTCTCGAACTTCTGTTTTCCCATAAAATCCTCCTATCTTTTTCCTTTATACTTTCGATTTTATAATTTCATCTGATATGTTTTGTGGTACCTCTTCATAATGATCGAATATCATAGTGTAGGTGGCCCTACCCTGTGTAAGAGATCTAAGAGAGGTAGCGTAGCCAAACATCTCTTTTAGTGGAACATTGCAGCGGATAACCTGTGCGTTACCTCTTGCTTCCATACCTTCTATTCTTCCCCTTCTGGAGTTTAAATCACCCATTACATCACCCATATACTCATCCGGAACAACCACTTCCACCTTCATTATTGGTTCAAGTAAAACAGGGGATGCTTTTTTACATGCCTCTTTAAATCCTATAGAAGCAGCTATTTTAAACGCCATCTCAGAAGAGTCAACCTCATGATAAGAACCATCTAAAAGTGTAACCGCAACATCAACTACCGGATAGCCTGCCAAAACACCTGTATCCATAGCTTCCACAATACCCTTTTCAACTGCAGGGATATATTCTTTTGGAATAACCCCTCCAACAATCTTATTTATAAATTTGAATCCAGCACCAGGCTCCTGTGGCTCCACTTCCAATACAACGTGACCATATTGACCTCTACCACCAGTCTGTTTGATGTATTTGGATTCATATGAAGATTTTTTCCTTATCGTCTCCCTGTATGCCACCTGTGGGTTACCAACATTCGCCTCTACTTTAAATTCCCTCATCAATCTATCAACAATAATTTCAAGATGAAGCTCACCCATACCAGAAATTATCGTTTGACCAGTCTCTTCATCCACTTTTACCCTAAAAGATGGGTCTTCCTGAGCAAGCTTATTAAGGGCCATAGAAAGCTTATCCTGATCCGCTTTTGTTTTAGGCTCAATTGCCACCGATATAACTGGCTCTGGAAATTCCATGGACTCAAGAATAACTGGTTTATTCTCATCGCAAAGGGTGTCACCGGTAATTGTATATTTCAAACCAACAGTAGCACAAATATCACCTGCATAAATCTCTTTGATCTCTTCCCTCTTGTTGGCGTGCATTTTGAGCAAACGCCCGATCCTTTCCTTTTTACCTTTGGTGGAATTAAGAACATAGCTACCAGCTTCCAACCATCCAGAATAAACCCTAAAATATGTAAGCTGACCCATATAAGGATCTGTCATAATCTTGAATGCAAGGGCAGCAAATGGCTCATCATCACTTGTATGTCTGACAACATCATTACCATCAAGATCTTTACCTTTTACAGGAGGGATATCAATCGGAGATGGAAGATAATCCACTACGGCATCAAGAAGCAATTGCACCCCTTTATTTTTAAAGGCTGCACCGCATATCACAGGAGTAAATTTTATCTCAATTGTCCCCTTTCTGATGGCCGCTTTAATCTCCTCTTCCGTAATCTCTTCACCTTCGAAATATTTATTCATCAACTCGTCATCTATTTCACATACCCTTTCTATCATCTGGATACGATACTCTTCTGCCTTTTCAAGATATTCGGCTGGGATTTCTCTGTATTCATATTTCGCACCCAACTGATCCCCTTCCCAAACTACCGCTTTCATTTTAACGAGATCCACAACACCCACAAACTTATCTTCCGCACCAATAGGAATCTGAATTGGAAGAGGTTTAGCACCTAATCTATCCACCATCATTTTGACCACATTATAAAAATCAGCGCCAACTCTATCCATTTTGTTAACAAAAGCAATCCTTGGGACCCTATATTTGTCAGCCTGTCTCCATACAGTCTCAGACTGAGGCTCAACCCCACCAACGGCACAGAAAACAGCACAAGCACCATCCAAAACTTTAAGGGACCTTTCCACCTCAATAGTAAAATCCACGTGACCAGGTGTATCGATAATATTTATTCTATAGCCGTTCCAGAAACATTGGGTTGTGGCCGAGGTGATGGTAATTCCCCTTTCCCTCTCTTGCTCCATCCAGTCCATTGTGGCAGTTCCTTCATGAACCTCACCAATCTTGTAATTTACACCCGTATAATATAGAATTCTTTCTGTAGTTGTAGTCTTACCCGCATCAATATGAGCCATAATTCCTATATTTCTCTGCTTTTCCAAAGGATACTGTCTAGGCACAAGATCCTCCTATTACCATCTAAAATGAGCAAAAGCTTTGTTTGCTTCTGCCATTTTATGGGTATCTTCCCTTTTCTTAACAGCAGCGCCTTTATTGGCATAAGCATCCATCAACTCGGAGGCCAATCTCTCTGTCATCCCTTTCTCTTTTCTATTCCTTGCGGCAGAGATAATCCATCTAATAGCAAGAGCCTGTTTTCTATCAGCCCTAACTTCCACTGGCACCTGATAGTTTGCACCACCTACTCTTCTTGATTTAACTTCCAAAAGTGGTTTCACATTTTCCAACGCCTTCTTGAACACGGAGATTCCATCTTCTCCTGTTTTAGCCTTGATTATTTCCATGGCATCATAAAAAATCTTTTCAGCAACAGATTTTTCACCATCATACATAAGGCTATTGATAAATTTAGTAACAACTACTTCACCATAAACTGGATCTGGCAAAACTTCTCTTTTTTTAGCAACTCTTCTTCTAGCCATTTAAAATACCCTCTCACTTCTTAGCTTTTTTTACGCCATACTTTGAGCGGCTCTTATTTCTATTCTTTACGCCTGCAGTATCCAAAGTACCTCTAATGATCTTATACCTTACACCAGGTAAGTCCTTAACCCTTCCACCTCTTACCAGAACAACTGAGTGTTCCTGTAGGTTATGTCCAATGCCGGGAATATATGCTGTTACTTCAATCCCGTTTACCAATCTAACCCTTGCAACCTTTCTCAAAGCAGAGTTAGGCTTTTTTGGAGTGGTGGTATACACCCTAACACAAACTCCTCTCTTCTGAGGGTTGTTTTTCAAAGCAGGAGATTTAGTTCTATTTAAAACCACCTCTCTGCCGTGTCTCACTAACTGATTCAAAGTTGGCACTTAGCACCTCCGATTTTATCTACAAACATTTTTGTCATTTTTAAACATAAATATACCTTTTAAATGAGCTTACCAATATAAAGAAACATTTTTCAAGTGTCAAGAACTTTTTGATCAATAGTAATAATTAGAGATTATTAACGCATTTTTTCTGATTTATGACAATCATTACACTTTTCCAGAGCTGCATGGTAGCCATTTTTAGGCCACTCTTTATGGCAGGAAAAACAATTGTTGCCACAACCATCAGAATTTGGAACATTTATAACACTTAGTTTTTGCTCTCCAATTTTATGGCAAACGAAACATGTCCCAAGAGACTGATGAATATCGTCTTTTTTAAGTTTTTCATGACAGGAAAAGCAATCTCCGGCACATCCTGCATTTAAATCAAAATTTATGAATAGAATAGATCCCAGAAGTATTGCTGCACAGAGTCCAGATAAAGCTGCCCTTTTCTTGTTAGACATAAACACCCCCGTTCATAACATATAAAATTTTCATCTTTTAGAAATACTATTTTTTTCATAAAATCTTCCACTACCTCACTGCCATATTTACTCTTCAAGCTTTCAATATTTACTCCATCCACCATCCTGATTCCAAATACAACATCTTCGATAAAACATTCTGCAATTGGGACCTCATATTTTTCTATAATATATTGTTCTTTGATATATTCTTCAACAGTTCCTTTATTACACCACCTAATCCGGGCATCTTCACCATTCATCATACTGTGGGCAGAAATACCAAATCCGATATAGTCCTGCATCTTCCAATATTTAGTATTATGTTTAGATCCCTTCCCATTTTTAGCAAAATTTGAAATTTCATACTGAAGAAACCCTCTGGAATAAAGAAAATCTATAACATCATTAAAAAATGTCTCTGCGTCAGTATTTTTATATTCACTCAAAAAATCTGTATCAAAGGAGTAGTTGTAAGCGGATATATGTTTGATGGGATAATTTGTTAATATTTCCAATGTATTTAATGTAAAATCATGATTAGCAGTTGGTATATCATAGATAATATCGCTATTTAATTCTAATCCATAATTCAAAATCATTTCTATGGCCCTCCTGGCCTGAAAAGAGCTGTGAACTCTTCCCAATAGACATAAGACATGATCAAATAATGACTGAATACCAAGACTTATTCTATCGACGCCGTAATCCTTTAGAAGTTTCAACATATCTTCTGTAACACTTTCAGGATTCATCTCTACAGTAAATTCTTTTAGATTGATAACAAAGTTTTCATAGATAGCTTCAAGCAATACTTTCATATTTTGCAATTTCAACGTGGAAGGTGTTCCACCGCCGATATAGATAGTATCAATGCTAAGACCTTTATAAGTTTTAATCTCCCTTAATATTGCATTTATATAGGCATATTCGGTTTCTTCGTTGTGTAAAATTGAATAAAATCCACAATATCTACACTTAGACTTACAGAATGGAATATGAAAATAAAGCCCATAATCCTTCATGGGTCAATTTAACTTTTTAAGTAATTCTTTATTATCTTCGATAAATTGCTTTAGGTTATTTTGCAATTCCCAGAATAATCCCACAACCTTTTTCCCATACTCCGTAAGCTGGGCACCCCCTCCATCTTTTCCACCCGTAGTTTTTATGACAAGTGGTTTACTCCCCTGATTATTCATAGACTCCACCAGCTCCCATGCATGCTTGTAACTCATCTCCATAGATTTGGCAGCCTTTGAAATAGAGCCATATTGTTCAATACGCTCAAGCAGAACAACCCTCCCAAAACCTATAAATGTGCCATCAACACCATCTATCCAGATTCTACCTTTAAGAGTAAAATTTTTTACAGCTACTGAAATATCCTCGGGGGTTTTATCTTTGTTCTCAGGATCGAATTTTGGTTTACTTTTCATTACAGATATCCTTAATGTCTTTCAAATCTGAATCGATGGGAAACCCGGTAGTTGTAAGATAATCCCCAACCATTATACCACTTGCCCCGGATTTTAGAATGATTGATTTAGAACTCTCATTAAAAACTCTATTTCTTCCCCCACAAACCCTAATCTGTCTATCCGGAAGTATAAACCGGTAGATAGCAATTATCTTTAATGCTTCAATCTCTGACATAACCGGTCTATCTTCCAGAGGGGTACCTTTTATTGGGTTAAGAAAATTTATTGGTACCGATTGGACGTTAAGGGATTTTAATTCATAGGCCAGCTCTACTCTATCTTCCCAACTTTCCCCAATACCAAAAATACCACCGGAACAGACATACAATCCTAACTCCACAGCATCTTTAACAGTTTTCACATCCTCATCATAATCATGGGTGGAACATATCTTTGGGAAAAATGTCCTGGAAGTCTCCAGATTGTGGTGAAAACCATTAAGACCTGCATCTTTAAGCCTCACAAGCTGATCCTTTGTCAAAATACCCGCCGATATATCCGGCACCAAACCATAATCTTTGATCAGCTTTACATCTTTTAAAATTCTATCGAATGTCTCTTCATCAAGGGTTTTACCACTTGTAACTAATGCAAATCTTCTAACACCTTTACTTTTGTAAAACTCAATAGCATCTCTTAATTTCGTTTCACCTATATACTCATAAACAGAAGATTCCGTTTTATAATGGGCTGATTGGGCACAAAACTTACAATCCTCAGAGCAAAGCCCACTTTTTACGTTGGCTATCGAACAAAGATCTATTTTACTGGAAAAAAAAGCTTTCTTAATTTCATATGCGGCATTTAGTAAAGGCTGTATATCATCTTCCGGGAAATCTATTAGAAACCTTATCTCTCCATATGAAATTTCTTCCCCGGAAAGTACTTTTTCTCTTATCCTTTCAATCATATTCATACCTATAAAATATATTTACTTAAATCTTGTTTAGCAAGAATAGTTTTTAATTTACTCTCAACAAATACGCTATCTATAACAATTTTAGCAAAATGTCCAAAAGGAGCCTCATAAGAAATATCTTCCAGAACCTTTTCTATAATGGTATGAAGCCTTCTTGCCCCTATATTCTCATTGGTTTTATTAAGCTCAGTGGCTATCTCCGCTATCTTTTCTATCCCATCATTAGTAAACTCAATCTCCACATCATCCGCCATCAAAAGATCCCTGTACTGTTTTGTAAGAGCATTTTCAGGTTCTTTAAGTATTTTGATAAAATCCTCTTTCGTAAGGGAATCGAGCTCCACTCTGATCGGAAATCTACCCTGCAATTCCGGGATGAGATCCGAAGGCTTTGCTATATGAAATGCCCCAGCTCCTATAAATAGTATATGATCAGTTTTAACCATACCGTATTTTGTCATAATTGTGGATCCTTCTATGATAGGTAAAAGATCCCGTTGAACACCCTCTCTTGAAACATCCCCACCTTTTGTATAACCCTCTCTGGAACATATTTTATCAATCTCATCTATGAATACAATTCCAGAATGTTCCACCTTGTAAAGGGCATTGCGCTTTACCTTTTCCATATCCAACATTCTATTGGCTTCCTGCTGCTCCAACTGAATCAACGCATCCTTTACCTTCATCAACCTTCTCTTCTTTTGCCCGGGGAAGATATTTTTAAATATATCCTGTAAATTAGATGAGATTTCATCAATTCCAGTATTGGTAAGAATTTCTATTTGAGGATGCGACTCCTCTATGTCAATCTCTACATCTCTATCATCAAGCTTCCCCTGATGGAGCATCTTTCTAAATTTCTCTTTTGATTCTGCAATCGAATTCTGATCAACATAACCTGTGGGAACAGGTAATAATCTATCCAGTAAAATATCCTCTGCTTTCTTCCTGGCCTCATCCAGTACCTGCTCTCTCATTCGAACTTTCTCTTCTGAAATGGCTATCTCCACTAAATCCCTTATTATAGATTCCACATCTCTACCCACAAAACCTACTTCGGTAAATTTACTTGCTTCAACCTTGATGAATGGAGATTCTGTAATTTTAGCCAATCTTCTTGCTATTTCAGTCTTCCCCACCCCTGTAGGCCCAATGAGGAGTATATTTTTGGGTGTGATATCGTCCCTCTTCTCCTGGGGCAATTGTAATCTTCTCCATCTGTTTCTCAAAGCTATTGCAACAGCCTTTTTAGCTAAACTCTGACCTATTATATACTTATCAAGTTCTGCTACTATTTGTTTTGGTGTCAAATGCTCCATCACACTTCCTCTACAATAATTTCTTTATTGGTATAAATACAAATCTCACCGGCAATATCTAAAGATTTTTTTACTATTTCGGTCGCATCAAGGTCTGTGTTGTTTTTTAAAGCATACGCCGCAGCAAATGCATAAGGTCCACCGGAACCAATAGCCGCTATTCCATGCTGGGGTTCCACAACATCACCATTTCCAGTAATTATATACATGCTTTCTTTGTTGGCAGCTATCATCATAGCTTCCAGACTTCTTAAATACTTATCTGTCCTCCAATCTTTTGCAAGCTCCACACAGCTTCTCAAAAGCTGACCACCATGCTCATTTAATTTTTTTTCAAATCTTTCAATAAGAGTAAATGCATCCGCCGTGGATCCGGCAAAACCGCAAACAATCTCCCCATTATAAAGACGTCTGATTTTTTTTGCATTATTTTTCAATACAGTATGTCCAAAAGTAACCTGACCGTCAGCACCAATAGCAGTTTTATCATTTGTTTTAACACATATCACCGTAGTTCCTTCAAACATAAACTCTACACTCCATTATTTATCGTTGGCTCTTTGCACTCATCAAAGATACATCTTTATAATTTTTTTGCAATAAAATTTTATATTCAGCAGATAAAGCATTTTAGATAGCCTTGAGGGTATTAGATTTTAAGGAAATGGCGGATCAGGGACTTGAACCCCGGACACTGCGGATATGAGCCGCATGCTCTAACCACCTGAGCTAATCCGCCATATATCAAAAAAGGCAATAGCCTGATATTACTTTGGTTGCGGGGGCAGGATTTGAACCTACGACCTTCGGGTTATGAGCCCGACGAGCTACCAAACTGCTCTACCCCGCGTCAATGGGATTGGTTATATATATCCATTTTCCCACTTTGTCAACTATTTTTCTTCATTAATCTAAAAAATATATATTATCAAAAAGTTATCTCCTGTATTTACTGTTTAATATCTTTATAAACCCTCACTATACCATAATAAAGGGTTATAAGAAGGGCAACAAAAAGAAGCACAAACAATATAAAGATACCCCAATAAGGATCTGCTTTTAGACTGGTGATAAGCAAACTATCAGGAATTTTTTTGATAAATACCACAGATATAACAGCAAGCACCACCACTATCCATAACAGGAATGTCCCCAACATATTATTGTCCATCAATAAATTAAATATCTTTGCTTCATGGCTATACAAAAACCAAAAACCAACAAAAATATTTATAAGAGTAGTTATTGAAAAAGCTACCTTTACCAAGCTTGTACATAGCAATTCTGGTATCTTCAAGTAAACTCTTTCTAATCTTGGAATAAATCATCAAAAAAACCCCTACAAATGCAATGGTACCAAAAAAGAAATGCAGTAATCTTGGTAGATATGTGGTAGTAGAGAAAAATGACTTTTTGCCAAGATAAACTTCCTTTCATATCTCAGGTTGCATAGACAATAGCGTATTACCAACAAATATCATAGCAACATAGATAAAAAGTATAGTAGCAAATATTATAAAAATTATACCCTTATCCGGTGTTCTTGAATCCAAAAGGATTAAACTTGTAGATGTAGTAGAAATAATAAGCTAAAATGATAGAAATAAGAACAAAAAGCCATTTCCACGAAAGAAGAATAGATGAAGTATAGAAGAAATTTTCATACATGGTCTATATAAAATAATATTAATATACTTCGTTAGAGCCATCATCGTGATTATGGATAATACCACAAGTAAAACGGTCAGATAAATAGAATTTTTGAAGAAACTTGATAGTATAACGTTACCACCAAGGAAGTTGCTCCTTGTTGCCTCAGGGATAGAATAAACCCACCAGTACATACCTAAAATCGGAAGTCCTATCAAAAACAGCAGTATGGTTGTGATTACAGCAAGTTTGAAGGTAAGTAAAAACGGCGAGTAATCTATCTGCTTCAAAACCTCTAACAACCTAAACC
>PNIN01000006.1 GCA_002878065.1 Calditerrivibrio nitroreducens | reverse complement strand
TTGGTAGCCGCCGGTGCACATCCTTCCCCCGTTCCCTATGCTGATTTTGTAACAACTACCACACATAAAACTTTAAGGGGTCCAAGGGGTGGGCTTATACTTTGCAAAGAAGAATACGCTAAAACATTAAATTCTCAAATTTTCCCCGGAATCCAGGGGGGGCCCCTCATGCATGTAATAGCAGCCAAAGCTGTTGCCCTCAAGGAGGCAATGTCTGAAGAATTCAAGACTTACCAGCATCAGATAGTAAAAAACGCCAAAAGATTGTCCGAAAGGCTCATGAAACATGGCTTTAAGCTGGTATCAGGTGGCACCGATAATCATCTCATGTTGATCAATTTAAGTAATTCTGACATAACAGGTAAAGAAGCTGAAGAGGCACTGGGAAGGGCAAATATCACAGTCAATAAAAATACCGTACCATTCGAAACGAGATCCCCTTTTGTCACAAGTGGTGTGAGGATTGGTACACCAGCCGTAACCACCAGAGGTATGAAAGAATCAGAGATGGATTTTATAGGAGATCTCATAGCCCAGGTTTTATCTGATATCAAAAGTGATTCAAACATTAATGATGTAAAAAGTAAAGTATTGGAACTATGCAAGCAATTCCCATTGTATAGGAGTAAATTATATTAAGACCCAGCTGGGATGAATACTTTTTTAATATCATAGAAGTTGTAAAAGAAAGGTCTACCTGCATCAGAAGACAGGTGGGTGCCGTTATAGTAAAGGACAACCGTATACTTGCCACCGGATATAATGGTGTCCCATCAAAAATCTCCCATTGTTCTGAAAAAGGATGCTTAAGGGCAAAGTTAAATGTCCCATCAGGGCAGAGACATGAGCTTTGTAGAGGGCTACATGCTGAGCAGAATGCCATTATTCAAGCATCAAAATATGGTACACCGATAGACGGATCCATCATATATACAAATGCTAAACCATGCTCCATATGTACAAAAATGATTATCAATGCCGGAATTAAAGAGATAGTCTACATGGAATACTATGATGATCCTCTTGCGGATGAATTATTGAAAGAAACAGATATCATTGTAAGACAATTCAATAATAGGGGATGAAGATGCAAAAACACTCATTTTACGGAGGTATACACCCTGATTACAACAAGGAGAAAACTGCTGGGAAAAAGATCGAAATCCTCCCATATTCCATAGGGGAATCTTTAACAATTCCCATAACCCAGCACCTCGGTGCACCCTCTAAAGAGATAGTAAAAAAGAAAGATGTTGTAAAAAAAGGGCAGTTGATAGCTTCTTCCGGTGGATTTATCAGTAGTAATCTCCACTCACCCTTTACCGGAGAGGTGGATGGTATCACATTGGCACCAAACCCTATTGCGGGAAATGTCCCTGCAATAAAGCTTATCATAAAAGAGACAAATGACGATTTTTTGAAAATAGAAAAATTTGATAAATTTCAGGATACCATATCAGCAGCAGGAATAGTGGGTTTGGGTGGTGCAACATTCCCAAGCCATGTCAAGCTTTCCCCTCCCAAAAAAGTCGATACTTTAATAGTAAATGGTGCCGAATGCGAGCCTTTTTTAACGTGCGATCATAGACTAATGATTGAAAATACAGAAGAAATATTGTTGGGTGCACTGCTCGTAAAGGAAAAGCTTTCCATAGAACGTCTCATAGTAGGGATAGAAGATAATAAATTAGATGCTTACAGAGAGTTTGAAAAATACCAGACTAAATACAATTTTGAATTACATCTCTTACATTCAAAATATCCTCAGGGCGGCGAAAAACAACTTATATTTGCCACCACTGGCAGAATAGTACCGGAGGGGAAATTACCGCTGGATGTTGGGGTAATAGTTCATAATGTGGGCACTTTCAAAGCGATATTTGAAGCTTGGACATTTGGTAAGCCTCTCTTTGAGAGGGTTGTGACCGTCACAGGCGCAGTGAAAGAGCCTAAAAATATCCTTGTCAAAATTGGTACACCTATATCGAAACTGATCGATTTCTGTGGAGGTTTTGTCGGAAAACCTAAGAAGATAATCATAGGTGGTCCCATGACGGGATTCGCTGCATCTTCACTGGATACCCCCACCACCAAAGGTACCAATGGAGTGATCGTGTTAAGAGAAGAAGATTTGCCGGATATCAGAAAAACAAGCTGTATCCGATGTGGAAGATGTGTGGAAGCATGTCCAATGGGGCTCGTCCCTGCCATCATGGAGCAGTTTAGCCTCAACGAAATGTACGAAAAATTGATAGATTGGCATGTTGTAAACTGCATTGAGTGTGGTTGCTGCAGTTATGTATGCCCTTCCAGACGACCATTGGTGGGGTATTTCAAAACAGCAAAACGTCAGGTGATGAATATTTTAAGACAGAGGGCACAAAAATGAGCGACAAACTTTTAGTAACCTTTTCCCCCCACATTAGAGATGAAATGACAACATCAAAGGTTATGCTGCACGTAGTATATGCATTACTTCCGGCAGTTGCTGTATCGATATATTTTTTTGGTGCATATGCAGTAAAGACTTATGCTCTAACAATTTTTTTTACCCTATTTTTTGAATATCTCTTTCAGAAAATAAGAAAAAGAGAGATTACCCTTCACGACAACAGCGCCCTTGTGACAGCAATACTGCTTGCAATGAATCTCCCCCCTAATTCACCCTGGTGGCTGATAGCTGTGGGGTCATTCATTGCAATAATAGTCAGTAAACAGATATACGGTGGCTTAGGGCAAAACCCATTCAATCCAGCCCTTGTTGCAAGAGTGTTTCTCTTAATCTCTTGGCCAGCTCAGATGACAGCCTGGATAAAGCCGGTACCTCTTCATAAATCGTTTTTTTTCGATGCGGTAAGCACCGCCACACCGCTGGGACAAGCAAAGGCTGAAATTATATCCCATGGGAAAATAGTGGGAGAATATAATGATCTATTAAATTACTTCGGCGGTTATATGGCTGGTTCTCTTGGCGAGGTGGCAGCATTTGCCCTTATTTTAGGTGGAATATATCTTTTGATAAAAAAAATAATCAGCTATCATATTCCATTGTCATATCTTGTAGGATTTCTCATAGTAGTTGTACCATACTGGGTTATATACCCTGAAAAAACTTTAAACCCCATAGTTCATTTGACCACTGGGGGACTAATGTTGGGAGTATTCTTTATGGCCACAGATATGGTGACAAGTCCTGTAACCAAAAAAGGTCAAGTGATATTTGGATTCGGATGTGGGTTGATCACAGCAATCATAAGAATATTTGGAAGCTATCCTGAAGGGGTCTCCTTTGCAATTCTCATAATGAATGCTTTTGTTCCATTAATAGATTACTACCTTAGGCCCAAAAGCTTCGGGGAGGCAATAAATGAAAAATAATCTTAATCTTATATACATACCTGCCATTGTTTCAGCTATTGCTGCATTTCTGCTTGCATTCACATTTAGTAGTACAAAAGAAAAGATAGAAGAAGCCTACCGTCAGGAGATGTTGAAAGCTTTAAATATCGTATTACCTAAGCATAATAATAAACCAGATCAGGAAAAAGTAGAGCTGGAAGGTAAAGAGGTGTACATAGCAAAAGAAGATGGCTCCTTAGTGGGCTTTGCCATAAAAAGTAAATCATCCAAAGGTTACAGCGGAGATATTGATATACTTGTGGGGATTGATAAATCTGGCAAAGTATCCGGGGTAGAGATATTGAAACATGCCGAAACACCTGGACTGGGATCTAAAATCGAAACCGACAGTTTTAAAAATAGCTTCAAAGGCTTAGGTAAATCTGATAAAATAATGGTTAAGAAAGATGGTGGGATAATAGATCAATTCAGTGGTGCAACGATCAGCCCACGGGCTGTTTGCGAAGCAGTCACCGAAGCAGTCAGATTCATAAATGACAAAGTTATCACAAATAGCAAGATATCAGGAGGCGGAAAATGAGATTTTCCCCATTTATCGATGGACTTTGGAAAAATAATGGAGTTTTTAAACAAGTATTAGGAACGTGCCCAACACTTGCAGTTACCACCTCAGTAAAAAATGGTTTGGGTATGGGGCTTGCCACGACTTTTGTACTTATATGCTCTAATGCGGTAATATCGATGATAAAAAACATAGTCCCTTCAAAAGTAAGAATCCCTGTTTTCATAGTAATCATAGCCAGTTTTGTAACTATTGTGGACCTTATTATGAATGCATATCTACATGATCTGCACAAGGTATTGGGTCTATTTATACCTTTAATCGTAGTAAACTGTATTATTTTGGGAAGAGCTGAAAGCTTTGCATCAAAAAACTCTGTATTCTCTTCAATACTTGACGGGTTTGGAATAGGACTCGGATTTACCCTTGCCCTAACCATTCTGGGATCACTGAGGGAAATATTGGGTAATGGATCTATAATTGGGATAAATATCTTTGGCGGATCTTATAGTCCGGCAATAGTTATGATTCTTCCTCCGGGAGCTTTTATCGGGCTCGGCTTTATAATGTTTATGATAGCATACTTTGAAAAAAGAAAAAAGAATTGAGGTAACATATGGAATACATCCTGCTATTCATCTCTGCAAGTATCGTAAATAACTTTGTTTTATCAAGATTTTTAGGCATATGCCCCTTCATAGGTGTTTCCAAAAAATTAGATACCTCAATAGGTATGTCTCTGGCGGTTATATTTGTGATGGGGGTTGCAGGTATAGTCACATGGATTATCCAGTATGGAATTTTAAACCCTTTGAATTTGGGATACCTTCAGACTATTATATTTATTCTGGTAATTGCCGCACTGGTACAGTTTGTTGAAATGGTGATAGAAAAAACATCCCCTGCATTGTACAGCAGTCTTGGGATATTCTTACCGCTTATTACGACTAATTGTGCAGTATTAGGTTCAGCCATATTGAATATCCAGAACAATTTTAGTTTTGTAAAAATGCTCATATTCACCATAGGATCAGCTTTCGGCTTTGCCCTTTCCTTAACAATTTTTGCTGGCATTAGAGAAAGGATTGAATTATCAGACATCCCGTTTTACTTCAGGGGTTTGCCAATCACACTTATTACCGCCGGTATACTTTCCCTTGCCTTCATGGGATTCAGCGGTCTGGTAAAATAGGGGGAAAGGGTCATGATAGATGCAATAATTGTTTTAGGTTTAGCTGGCACGGTAGCTGGAACTGGACTTTTGATAGCCTCGAAAAAATTTTCAGTGGAAAAGGATGAAAGGATAGAAAAAATTATAGAGGTATTACCATCAGCCAATTGCGGAGGTTGTGGTTATCCTGGATGTGCTGCATTTGCAGATGCTTTAATAAAAGGTTCAGCCCAGGTTAATGGTTGTCCTGTGGGGGGGAACGATGTTGCCCAAAAAGTGGCTGAGATATTGGGGGTGGAGTTTTCAGCATCGATTAAAAAAGTTGCAAGGGTAAGATGCAACGGTGGACATTCAAACTGCCAGGAGAAATATCAATATGATGGCCCCGGAGACTGTCATAGCATCGTAATGCTTGCGGGCGGTACAAAACAATGTATCTACGGATGTGTTGGTGGAGGTAGCTGTGTCACCACATGCAAATTTGATGCTATTTACATTGGAAATGAAGGGATACCGATTGTGGATACTGAAAAATGCACGGCTTGTGGTGCCTGTGTAAAAGCCTGTCCGAGAAAACTTATAGAGATAGTTCCTTTTGATAAAAGATTTACCGTCACCTGCAGATCCTTAGATAAAGGGGCTGATGCAAAAAATTTCTGCAAAGTCGCCTGCATAGCATGTAAACTCTGCCAGAAGAATTGCCCTGTGGATGCCATCACCGTTGAAAACAACTTAGCCTATATAGATCCCGATAAGTGTATCAACTGTGGTAAATGCAAAGAGGTTTGCCCCACAAAAGCTATAAATGAGTTTTGATATATTTACAAAATTTAGTTTTTGTGTATTATTAAAGATATGAAAAAATATGCCATATTTATATTAATAGTAGCCATAGGGCTGATAATAGGTTATATATTTTATCCTAAAACGGTCAAGAGATCCGTTATAGATAATAAAACATTGAATAACGTTGATGAATCTGTGAAAATCATTGCACCAGTGATCACTAAAGAATCTTCAGCTTTGAATGCCCTAAATAAACTCCACGATTCATCCGAAAAAGGGTTCAGTGAAATACCAATAGAATTGAAATTTACTAAAGTGGAGTATGATAAAAAAGATTCCATCGCCACTGTTTATGCTCGATTTGACGGTTCAAAAGAAAGTTTATCCTCTTTTCAGGAATCAAAAATGCTACTTCAGATATTCAATACTGTAAAACTCAATATACCGGAGGCAAAAAGATTTAGAATCATTTTCAGTGGGGACTCACCATTTACAGAGATCAGGACTGATCTATTATTTACTGTAGAAGGGGAAAATCTAATAGTATTGGGGGAATAGATGAGAAATGATGGTAGATTAAATGACCAGCTAAGGGATATCCGGGTGGTAAAAGATTATATCAGATACCCACAGGGTTCAGTTTTAATAGAATATGGCGAAACAAAAGTAATTTGCAATGCCACAATATCAGAAGGTGTCCCACCTTTTTTAAAAGGGTCGGGCACAGGTTGGCTAACATCAGAATATTCGATGCTCCCCTGCTCCACCCATACGAGAAATCAGCGGGAATCCCAGAAAGGTAAATTAACCGGCAGAACTCAGGAGATTTCAAGGTTAATCGGAAGATCCCTCAGAAGCGCTATAGATCTTAGCCTTATAGGTGAAAGAACGATAACCATTGATTGCGATGTTATACAGGCAGATGGTGGTACCAGAACAGCATCCATAACAGGCGGTTTTTTAGCTCTATATATTGCCGCTCAGAAACTATCAGAAGAGCTTCAGATAGATTGCCCTATTAAGTCTCTTGTGGCAGCCGTAAGTCTTGGGATCGTAAATGGTGAGCTCATGTTGGATCTTAATTATGAAGAGGACTCTAATGCCGAAGTGGATATCAATCTTATAGCCAATGAGAAATCGGAAATAATTGAGATACAGGGGACATCGGAAAAAGGAACATTTGACAAAGATATGTTAAATAGAATGATAGATCTCGGGCTTAATGGCATAAACCAGCTAATCGATATTCAAAAGAGGGTTCTAAATCTAAAATGAAGATCCTCTTATCCACCAAAAACAGGCACAAATTGAGGGAAATAAGTGAAATTTTCTTCAATTCAAACTATGAAATAGAATCAGCCTACGATTATGTAAAAGATATGGATATAGAAGAATCAGGCAATAGTTTTGAAGAAAACGCCATTTTAAAGGCGGTGGAGATATCAAAATTGATAGACCATTACGTAATTGCAGACGATTCCGGAATAGTGGTGGATGCCTTAGGTGGTGCACCAGGAGTATATTCTGCACGATTTGCAGGGGAAAATGCAACTGATGACGAAAACAATAAGCTTCTATTGGAAAAATTAGGCAATCTACCTATGGATAAAAGAACCGCAAAATATGTCTGTGTAATAGCCCTTGCTAAAGGTGGTAAATTGATCACCACCACACAGGGGGAATGCCACGGTTTTATAGGATATGAATACAAAGGTACAAATGGTTTCGGCTATGATCCTATTTTTGTCTTACCAGATGGCAGGCATATGGCGGAGCTTTCTCCCGAAGAGAAAAATCGGATCAGCCATCGATTTATGGCGCTTATCTCTTTAAAAAGATATCTTGAGCAAAATCGTCTGAAATGAAAAGAGCATTATACATTTTATTAGCTTTAATATTAATTTCAGTATTTATATTATACTTTGTTAGAAAAAATTTTATTCAATCAGGTGAAATTTATTATTCAACATTTATAACACATAAAAACCCGGAAGACAAAGAATTGATATTCGTCGATAAAAATGGTGACCCTTTTTTCTCCAAAACAATAGTCTTTGGTGGTGAATTATCACTGGATGAGTTGGATAATATATCCCAACAATTTTTAGATCGCAGATGCAACCCCAAAGAGAAGTTAAACCGATTATTTACTACAATATTTATTATTGATTATAATATGTTAAAAGAATTTCACACCGGGTGCATGGATAATTTGCCAGATAATATTTTTAAAAGATATGGCGTATATAAATATATAATAGATTATGGAAATAAAAAATTTGTAGACAAAGCTATTCTGGATAAAATAAACTATTCTTCGAAAATATATGGACTACAGGGGTTGTCAAATTATCTTTTCGGTAGACCCTACGGTGATCTAACCATAAATGAAAAAATTTATCTCTTTTATAAAATTGAAGAAAAAGATAATCCCCAGCTGACTTTTGAGGATTACAAAACCGATATATTTAAGATAAATGACAATTCTCAGCTGAGACTTGTAAAAAACAAGATAAACCTGAACCAATATCCCCACATAACTGATGCCATAATTAAGGAGCTTGAAGAGTATGGGCTTGATAGAATTGCTCACAAAGCAATTATCCACACATCGTTTGATCCAGATGCTTATGAAAAGGTCAAAAAAGTACTGAATGATTATTTTGAAAATAAAGACCCCAAACTACAATCAGCAGGTGTTGTAATTGACTCATCAAAAGGGGAAATAATAACCCTCTATGGTGGGAAACAGGAAAATAGCAGGATAAATCGTGCCCTTAATTTAAAACGGCAGGTTGGTTCTATCTTCAAACCGGTGGTATACCTGGCAGCATTTGAAAATGGCATAAAACCATCGGATATTATTGAAGACAAACCCACCACTTTTGGAAAAGGGAAAAATGCATATTCACCTAAAAATTTTGATGATTTTTATATGGGTAAAACAAAAGTTGAAAATGCACTTATATATTCACTAAACAATGGCACTTTGCAGGTGGCATTAAAAACCGGACTGAATAATGTAGCAAATATGGCACAAAAACTTGGGCTCGAAGCAAAACCCCTTCTGGGATTCTGCCTTGGTTCAGGGGAATACACTGTTTTACAGATTGCAAAATATTTTAGTGTGATTGCAAACAATGGAATTAAAAAGAGGATAGGTTTTGTAAAATCGATTGAAAATACTGATAACGCAAGTATAACACCATTAGATGGTAATGAAGAAAGGATAGTATCTGAAGAAACGGTAAAAACTATTCAAGAGATATTAAAAAAGGTAGTAAAAATAGGGACCGCAAGAGGCACTGGCCTTTTGAAAGGTACATACGGGAAAACAGGCACCACAAATGACTCAAGAGATGTCTGGTTTGCCTCAGTATACGATAAATATGTAATCGTGGTCTGGATAGGAAGAGACGATTATAAAACAATGGGAGAAAAAGATACCGGCGGAAGCCTT
>PNIN01000058.1 GCA_002878065.1 Calditerrivibrio nitroreducens | reverse complement strand
ATAACCTATTTTAAAAAATCTTGATTTTTTCAGCTAAAATTATCAATTAGCAAAACCAGGAGGTAGATTGGTGAAGAATGTGAAATTGTCGATTTCAGGAATGACATGTGCTGCATGCTCCGGAAGGATAGAAAAAAAACTCAAAAGAACTGATGGAGTTTTAAATGTCAGTGTAAACCTTCCTTTGCAAACGGGGGAAGTAGTATTTGATGAAACGAAAATTCAGCTTGATAAAATTATAAAAATTATTGAAGATCTTGGTTACGGCGCTAAACTTTTTAACAAAAATCTCAATGAAGAAAGCTTTGAAAAGTGGATTTTAATAAAAATTATTGTGGGTTTTATTTTTAGTACACCTCTCTTTCTTGGAATGATTTTTCACCTATTACATATAAGTTCTGCTGAATTTCTTATGAACCCATATGTTCAATTGATACTTGCTACACCAGTGCAGTTTTATTGTGGTTTTCAATTTTATAAAGGTGCATATCACAACTTAAAAACTGGTGGAGCCAATATGGATCTTCTGGTGGCGCTTGGTACGAGTACAGCCTATATATTTAGTGTATTTAATATCTTTAAAGGTGGGGATCTATATTTTGAAACATCTGCCATACTGATAACACTCGTTTTATTCGGTAAGTATATGGAAGCAAAAGCCACCGGAAAGGCATCTGATGCAATAAAGAAGTTGATTGATTATGCTCCTAAAAAAGCTAAAGTTATAAAAGATGGTATTATTTATGAAATTGATATAAAGGATATTAAAGTGGGTGATTTATTGTTGGTGGGTAGTGGTGATAAAGTCCCGGTTGATGGTGAGATCGTTGAGGGTAAAGGATTGATTGATGAGTCTATGATTACTGGTGAATCTCTTCCTATAGATAAAACAGTAGGGGATAGGGTAATAGGTGGCACGATAAATAAACATTATATTTTTAAAATGATTGCCTCCACCACTTCTGAAGGGACAATATTAAGCCAGATAATCAGATTAATAGAAAATGTGCAGACTTCAAAAGCACCTATACAGCGCTTTGCCGATAAGGTGTCAAATATTTTCGTTCCTTCTGTTGTGGGGGTATCTATTTTAACATTTTTGGGATGGTATACCTATTCACACAATTTGAGTACTGCTCTGATAAATGCTGTGGCGGTTCTTGTAATCTCCTGCCCATGTGCTCTGGGACTTGCTACACCCACATCTATAATGGTATCAAGCGGTGTAAGTGCAAAAAAAGGGATCCTTTTTAAAGATGCAGCTGCCATTGAAAATATAAACAAGATTAAGGCGATAATTTTTGATAAGACCGGTACTATCACTACAGGGAAAATATATGTTAAAAAATTTCAAAGTACAGGTGTTTTAGATGAAAATCTCTTATTTTCTCTGGTAAAAAAAGTAGAATCGCATTCATCCCATCCTCTGGCTTCAGCTATTGTTGAATATATTTCGAATAAATCAAGCTTATTAATGGATGATATTGATGTTTTAGATATAGAGGAAAAGAGTGGATCTGGTATGAGGGGATATTGGTTTGGAAAAGAGCTTTTTGTGGGTAAACCTTACACTCCGATTGAAGAGGAGCCTGGTAGTATCGTGGCGATTTATATAGAAGGTAGACTTGAAGGATACTTTCTTTTGCAGGATCAATTAAAAGATGATGCAGCAGATGTGGTTGGTAGATTTATGAAAGATGGTGTGGAAGTATTTCTGCTAACGGGAGATAATAGAAAAACTGCCGATTTTTTTGCGGAAAAGATAGGTCTTGATAGAAATAACGTCATAAGCGAAGTGCTACCGTCAGAAAAAGCTGAATATGTAAGTAAAATAAGAGAGAAAAAAGAATTTGTGGCGATGGTAGGCGATGGAATAAACGATGCTCCAGCACTTGCTACAGCGGATATAGCTATAGCAATGGGTAATGGGACAGATATTGCTATAGAATCTGCATCTGTGGTGGTAATGAGAGGTGACTTAGGAGCAGTTTATAATGCATTTAAAATAGGGGAATATACCTTAAAAAATATTAAGCAAAATCTATTCTGGGCATTGTTTTATAATAGTTTGGGTATTCCTCTTGCTGCTTTTGGGTTCTTAAATCCCATAATAGCAGGTACCGCAATGGCTTTTAGCTCTGTTTCTGTTGTTTCCAATGCCTTAAGGTTGCGAAAAATGAAGCTAATATATTAAAAAAAGGGGTGTAAAATGAAAAAAGTATTGAAAGTTACAGGAATGACATGCCATCATTGTAAAATGGCAGTGGAAAAAGAGGTGGGAAATGTTGATGGAGTAATATCCGTTGTGGCATTTCCAAAAGAGAATATGGTGGAAGTTGAATTCGACGAAACAAAAGCTGATTTAGAAAAGATAAAAGAGGCTATCGACGAAGCAGGGTATGAAGTGGTAGAGTAGTATTATTATAATATCAGGGGGAGGGTTTTATTTTTTTAAATTTTATTGTATTTAGCTAATAATTATATCATCTTTAAAATTTTTTGTATTTTTATTGTAAAATTTGAAAATCCTTAAAATTACTGAGGAAATGGTAATATTTAAAAACGAGGTTAAAATCCATACCTGAGAATAAAATATCTGTGAATTTTTTATCTTTTGTTTCAACAGTCTTTGGTTCTTTTACCTCAATTTCATTAAAGATATCAAAATCGTCTGCAAATGATATAGTTACAAAAAATAATAAAAATATTGGCAAAAAGTATTTCATCATACTTATACTCCTTTGGTAATTTTTTCTGTTGTTTCTTTGAGCCTTATACTCATTACCTTAGAAAGATTCATAAAGAATTTTGCTGTAATGTTGGGTAAAAATTTTCTAATCCTTTCCAGTGATTACCAGTCAAATTCTAATGTAAGACAATTTGTTTTTGCTATGACATTTGCTGTTCTCTCAATATCTCCACAAAGGGCAATTTCACCAAAAAACTGTCCATCTTCAAAAGTTGTTATTTTTATACTCTCGCCATTTTCTATGTTTCTAAAAACATCTGCTTTTCCATCAAGTAATAGATAAAAAGTTCTTTCTTTATCCCCCTGTCTTATAATATATTCCCCTTCTTTAAATTCTTTCATTTTCGATGACAATACAAGCTTTTTTATCTGCCATTTTTTCATCCCTTCAAAAAGGACTGAATTGAAAACACTTTGTTTCAACTTGATGTTTAGCATATCCCAAAGGGTAATTAATCTTGTTTTTGATAAAAGCAGAGGTGTTATTATTAGATCTGCTAAAAGTGCAATTACCATGACCATTGCACTTAGCCACCCAAAATGTATTACGGGTAAAAAATTCGATAAAACAAGTACACTAAAACCAAGTGTTAAAGCTATAGAAGTTGATACAACTGCTCTAACCTCACTATGCATTGTTTCTTGAATTGCTAAATCTTGATCATTCATTCTTTTTAGTTCTGAATTATATCTAACCATCAAATGGATAGTATCATCGACTGCTATGCCTATAGATATGGCTGCTATCATTGCTGTTCCTACATTTAGATCTATGCCGAGGTATCCCATTGTGCCAAAAGCAAAAAATATAGGTATGATATTTGGGATAAGACTTAGTAACCCAGCTTTTAAATTTAAAAACAATATAGACATGATAAAAAATATTATAAAAAGTATTAGAGTGATAGACCATGCCTGTCCTATGGCAATTGTGTCTGCCGCAGCGTTAACAAGTACATTTTCACCTGTAAACTTGATTTTTAGTGAAGAGTCTACGTTGTTTTTTATATAATTCTGAACTTCTTGAATAGCATTTTTAAGTTCATAAGATGAAGTTAAATTATGTTTGACGATAATATTAGCTTTACTAAAATCTGCGTTTACGTTGTTTTCAATATCTTTTCTATGAAACAGAAGATAATATTGAGCGATAAGTTCTTTGCTTTCTGGAATTACATAAAACTTTTTATTACCTTCATTCATCTCCTGGTTCACTAATGCAATAAAATCACTTATACCTATAGACTTAGAAAAATATTTAGTTTCATTTAGGTGGTTTACTATTTTGTATATTTCTTTGAGGTAATGTGGATTTTTAAATGCACCAGGTTTACCAGCATCAACAACTATGTAAAAATTTTGTGCCCTAGCCAAATGTTCTTTTACTATATCTGATCTAAGTCTAATCTCTGAGGTTTTTTTAAAATAGCTTATGGTATCGTTATTAATCCTTAAAAAATTCATCCCAAAACCTATTGCTACTGTGATTACAACTACAACTCCAAAAACAAAACCTCTGTTAAAATATGTAATTTTTAATGCAAGATTAGCTATTTTTTGAAATATATTTGAATCTGATCTATCAGAATGAGTTGGAGCTTCCAATGGTCCCCTTAATCTTAACATTGCCGGTGTATAAAAAACTGTTATTATGAAGTTTGCTGTTAAACCAAATGTCGTTACTATACCAAATTGTTTTAAAACTGTAATATCATTTGTTATTATTGATGAGAATCCAGCAATAGTAGTAAAAGCTGTAAGAAATATAGCGATCCCCATCTTATTTGCCATAAATTCTATTGCAAAATGCCTATCTTGTTTATGTTCAAGTCCTTCAAAGTATTCTGAGATCATATGTATGTCTTCTGTTGAACCAATAACTATAACAAGAGCTGGAATGATAACTGTGATTATATTTATAGGTATACCAATCAAACCCATAAAACCAAATGTCCAAACCACGCTTAAACCAGCCGTTACTAAGGGTGATAAAGCTCCATAAAGAGATCGTAGACTTATAATCACTACTATAAATAATACTAAAACTGCTAATGGTACGAGTTTTATTTGATCTTTAATAATATATTCCACCAAACTTTTCTTGAAATAAGGACCACCTATCTGAAAATACTCTTCGATTACACCATTTAGTGGTTTAAGATAGGATTCTATTTCTTTAGATACAATTGTGTCATAACTTTTAATTTCTGGGTGTTTTTCTATGATGATGTTTATGGCCATTGCAGTGCCATCTTTGTTTATAAGATTGCTGTTCAGTATAGGATTTTCAATTGCATCCCGCTTGGCTTGCAATATTTCTTCTTTTGAAGGGAGGTTAAAAGGGTCCAAGAAATCCTCAGTAATAAGCCCCCCATCCCTCCACTTTATATTTTTTTGATTATATACAGTTTCGATTTTAGAAATATATTTATATTTTTCAAGCTTTTCTAAAACTTTTGATATTGCATTGATTTTATCTTCACTGAAAAGATTTTTATCTTTTAAAAAAATTATCATCCTGTTGTCTGATCCGAATTCTTTTATTATTTTTTCGTAATAAGTTTTTTCTGGATCCCCTTTAATCATGAATCCATCTGATGAAGGGTCTATGACAACTTTTGGAATCTTAGAAGCAAAGAGCAAAGTGATTATAAAAATGACTATTAGTACAGCTATGTAATTATTTTTGGCAAATATCAGAAGTTTTTTCATCTTTTGCCTACTTTAGCTCAGTATGTAATCCTTTCAAAATAAATCTTTCTGTAAAACTTTCTTCATCAATGTTTGTTGAGGCATCTATTTTAATAGTTTTTATAAGAGTCTTATGTTTTTCTTTAAAGTTATTCATTATAGTTTTTTCTGCCCTCCAGATAGTTCCTCCGATATTTTTAAAATCAGATGACATCTGAGTTTTAATTAGTTCTCCCTTTCTATCATAAAATTCTATTTGAACAGTAACATATACATCTTTTGAAACCCATAAGATTCTTTTTGAATAGGCGGTATCTTTTGAATAATTTGCAACTGGAGTTGCCTCAATTACCCAACAGTCTTTACCTTGTTTATTCTCTTTTCTTAATATTGTATAGTTAAAATTATTAATATCTTCACTAGTCATATCTTCGTAGGTGAAATCAGTACCCATAAAGTAGTTTTTCTTGCTCCCTTTTGCAATTCTTTGCATTTTTCCTAAATTGGGCATGTAAAGCCATTGATCATCATCTCTGTCTTTTTGTTCCCAGGTGAGTAGGGCTGTTCCTTTTATATCTGCTGGAGAAAGAAAAGTAACAATTGCTTTATGCAAATCGTTGCCAACTTCTTTAACTTTGCGTATAACCTGCCTTACTTCTTTACTTTCATCAGAATTGACCAAAACCATTTGTTCATAAGAGTATTCATTTTTTGTTTTTTGTCTGTCTTTCTGCGTTTGCATAATATCTTTTTCTGTGGTTGCATATAGCTCGAGGGAAAGAAAAAAAGATATGATTATCACTAAAGAAGCTTTTAATATTTTTGACATTAAGTCCTCCTTGTAAGGTGATTTTAAGTTTCTTTAATTAACTATAAATAAAAGTTAAGAAATAAAAGTTTTTTTATTTAAATTTGAAATATTTTTTATGCTCTAAAAAGAGAATTTTTTAATTATTCTTTAAGATGCTTAAGATTTCATACACAGCATAAAGTAGGTTTTCAGTTATTATGTCTGGTTGGATGGGATTATTTTGATTGGATAAAATCTCACCTTTTCCATAACCTGTTCTTACAAGTATCTTTTTTGCACCTATCTTTTCTCCAAGTTCCACATCAGTCCATTTGTCTCCAACGACAAACATTCGATTTTTATCGATCTGAAAATCTCTAAAAGCCTGTTTTATCAGTCCATCTTTTGGCTTTCTGCAATCACAATCTATCCCATATAATGGATGTTTGGCTTTAGGATAGTGGGGGCAGTAATAGATTCCATCTAAAATTGCACCTTTATTGTTTAAGTCATTAGCCATTTTTTTGTGTATCTCTTTTACAAGGTCTTCAGAAAAATAGTTCCTTGCTATTCCCCCCTGGTTGGTTACAATGATTGCTAATATGTTGTGGATATTCAAAAGTCTTATCGCCTGGGGTACAAAATCGAAGATTCTAAAGCTATCAATATGATTGATGTAGCCTGCCTCTTCATTTATAGTGCCGTCTCTATCAATAAATACTACCGATCTTTCCATTTTCATTCTCCAAAACTCTTTTAAATCTTTTGTTTAATGTAAACCATTGTTCTGGGTATTTCCTTATAATGTCTTCATAAATTTGATTTATCTGGTACGCCAATTTTTCTGCCGCTGCCACCTGATCCAATGTTTCGGCAGGTTCAATCGGTGGGTATATCTTGATGGTATATTTATCATCTTCCCTTATGAGAAAACCGATAAGTATCACTGCACCGATTTTTGATGCATAAATAGGTAGTCCTTTTACAAAGGTGGTTTTTATACCAAAAAAATCTATAAAAAAACAGTTTTTTTCCAGTCCACCCTGATCAAGTAAAGCCCCCACCGGGATCCCTTTTTTGAAAAATCTCTGAATGCTTACAATTGCGTTTGAATGGGAAATAAAATGTATATTTTCCCTAGTTCTCAGTCTGTGGAGGATGTCATCTATCTTTTTGCTCCTGGTGGATTTTCCAACAATCGCTATTTTACCTTTTGTGATTGATGAATATACTGCTGGCAAAAACTCCCATGAGCCTATATGGCCTGTTATCAAAAAGATAGGTTTACCTTTTTCTAATGCTTCTTTTAGATACGTTAGATCGTTTAATCTGATATTTTTAGCAATAAATGATTCATCTATTCTGTTGGTATAAAATATCTCCATCATAGATTTAAAGCTATTTTTAAAACTTTCCTTCAGAATCTTTTCATTGAAATTTTCCCCCAATGCTATTCTAAGATTTTTTCTGGCAATTCTTCTTCTTCCGGGTAGAAGGTAATATATAGTTATGCCTAAAAAACTTCCGATCGTATGGAGAGTTTTAAGATTGCATCTGGTTAATAAAAAAACTATTATTTTAATCAACAGCATCTCTTATCTCCTCAATTATCGGTTTTAGTTTTTCTCTTGAAGAGAAGTCAAGTGCTTTGAAAAAATTTTCAAAATCAGCATTATTGTATTGGGATTTTAGATAGTCAATAAGTTCTTTCTTGTTTTCTATTACTTTTACGACATTGTATTTTAATGCAAGGGTAAAGATTTCTTGAAAGTTTTGCATATGAGGCCCTATGGCAATAACTTTCTTAAATTGAAGAGCTTCAAAAATATTATGACCACCTATATTAACAATCGAACCACCAACAAAGATTTTTAAAGATAGAGAATACAAATACTCAAGTGAGCCAAATCTATCCACTATTACGGCATCTACATCAGAGTTGTATTTTGTAAGGGTACATATTTTTAAGCCTTTTTTGGTGCATAAATCTTTTACTGAGTCTATCCTGTTTAGATGTCTTGGGGCTATTATTAGTTGGTCGAATATATCTAAATCGATGATATCCAGAAATGCATCAATTACCAGTTCCTCTTCACCCTCATGGGTACTTGCAGCCACTAATATTCTTTTGTTTGGAGGTATTATCCCAAGATCTTGGGGGCGGGAAAAGTTCAAAAATTTGATGTTTCCTAACGTTACCAGTTTATATTCTGAGTTTAAAAGCTCTTTAAATTTATCAGTGTCTTCGGGACTTTTAGTGAAGATTTTTGTAAATTTGTTTAGTAATGGCTTAAAGATAAATTTTAGCATTTTATATCTTTTGAAACTTCTATCGGAAATCCTACCATTTATCAATATTAAGGGGATTTTTTTGTGTACCGTATTAATAAGGTTTGGCCATATCTCTGTGTCAACTATTATAAATAATTTACATTGTAAAATGTCCAGTAGGTATGAAATAGCCCATCTATTCTCTATAGGTAGAAGAATGGATAGATCAGGTTGAAGTTCCTCTATAGCTATTCTTTTTCCCGTAGCTGTGGTGGTGGAGATTATGATCGAAAGATCCGGAAATTCTCTTCTTATGGCACCATATAGAGTCTTTATGCTTCTAACTTCACCTACGCTTGCACAATGAATCCATATCGATTTTTTTATGGTTTTATCTATTTTGATAAAACCAATGCGCTCAAAATAGTCTTTATATTCCCCTTTTCTGTAAGCTATTATATACCCTAATGGGATGATTATCGGAATTAGTAATAGTAAAATTACATTATAAATAAAACTTAGCATACTTTTCTGTCATCTCTAACATTATTTTTCTTAATGATTCAGTCTCTTTTTTTATCTCATCTTTTTTTATATCGGGATTTGGTATTATTGGATCACCAAGGAAAATTTTTATATTGGCAAAAGGTAGAGGAAAGGTAAATCTATCCCAGCTTTTAAACATTTTATACCTATTTATGTAGACTATTACAGGAATTATTGGACAATTGAATCTCCTTGAAATGTATATTGCACCATTTTTGACAGAAAAGCGTGGTCCTTTTGGGCCATCTACAGTCACCACTATGTCATACCCATTTTTAATGTACTTTTCTGCCTCAATTATAGCTATGGCACCAGCCTTTGAGGATGATCCCCTTACGGACGCAAAACCGAAGTGCTTTATTACTGATGCGGCAAGCTCACCATCCCTGCTGCGGGAAACTATTCCACACGATTTTGAGTAGTGTGCCATAGGATAAAAAAGCGCCAGCTGGCCGTGCCATATAGCAAATACGACGCGCTTACCGCTGGCTTTTAATTCCTGATATCTGTCTAGACCAATTACCTCATATTTTATAGTCTTTAATATCAACTTTGTTATTAAAACAAATATGTACACCAATAAACTTTTCATTATTGAATTGCTTTTTTAACAATTTCTCCTATTATAATCACTTCAGATTCTTCAAGATATGGATTTATTGGTAAGGAAAAAACTGTCTTTGCAAGCTTTTCACTCACAGGAAAATCCCCTTCTACATAACCTAAATATTTGAAGGCATTCTGGAGATGTAGAGGAACGGGGTAATAGATTGCTGATGCAATCTCAGCCTGCTTCAAAGCTTCGATTGCTTTATCTCTTTTATCGCTTGTGATGGTGTACTGGTGAAATACGTTTATCCCGTTTGCTGTCTCTTTCTGATAACCCACACAGTTTCCAATTGTTTTCTGGTAAAGTTTTGCTACAGATCTTCTTTCATTGTTAAACCTGTCTATATATTTCAATTTTACTTTGAGAATAGCAGCTTGCATATCATCCAGTCTTGAGTTGAATCCAATCATCTCATGGTAGTATCTTACGTAAGAGCCATGATTTCTTAGGGCTAAAACAGTCTTGTAAATATTTTCATCATTTGTGGTAATCATTCCACCGTCACCATAACATCCGAGATTCTTGCTTGGGAAAAAGCTGAAACACCCCACGTCCCCTATGTTACCTGTTTTTACTCCTCTGTATGTGGCACCGAATGACTGGGCACAATCTTCAACGATTTTAAGATTATATTTTTTTGCTATTTCCTTAATTTTATCCATATTACATGGATTACCAAAAAGGTGTACTGGAATTATTGCCTTTGTCCTATCTGTGATTTTTGATTCTATCTGATTTACGTCTATATTCATAGTTTCTTCGTCCACATCCACAAATACAGGTTTGCCACCGCAGTAAACTATAGATTCGGCTGTGGCTATAAAGGTAAATGGAGTAGTAATCACTTCATCACCATCTTTAATACCTATCGCTTTTAGTGCAAGATGTAGGGCATCTGTGCCACTTGCAACACCTATGGCATATTTACATCCGAGGTATTTGGCAGCACTTTCTTCAAACTCTTTTACATTTGGGCCCAGAATAAATTGGGTGGCATTCAGGCTTTTATCTATCTCTTTTTTAATTTCATCACCTATATCTGCCAATTCTCTTTTTATATCTAACATCTGTATCATAAAATTACCTCCATAAGTTGAAATCTTAATATATTAATGAAATTAGATAAAATAAACAATATTTTTTTATTTAATCTTTATTTATAATATATTTATTGGTTTATGATAATATGAAACTCTGTTCCCTCTCCAAATTTGGAATATACTTTAATATCCCAGCCGATGTCGTGAATAATTCCACTTATGACGGCTAATCCAAGCCCTGTACCTTTGCCAATGTCTTTTGTAGTGAAGAATGGATCAAAGATCTTATCGATATGCTCAGGTTTGATGCCGGTACCGTTATCTTTGAATATGATTGTTTTTATGCCATCTTTTTCAAGGCTATCGATGGTGATGACACCATTATCTGTTATCGCATCAATGGCATTGGACATAAGATTCAGAAATACCTGGTGAATTTTTCCTTTACTTGCTTTTACTTTTATCTGCTGGGATAATCTATTTTCTAGAGTTATCTTTTTAGCTTTTAATCTACTTCCAAAGATTTTTGTGGCGAATTCTATAGACTCTCTTATATCAAATTCTTCATGCTTTTCTATACCTTGCCTTGCATAATCCAGGAGATTTTGAACGATATTTTTGGTTTCTTTACCTGCTTCTATGATGACATTTAGCATTTGCATCTCTTTTGAATTTTTATCAAATCTTCTGGCTAAAAGCTGTGAAATATTCAATATCCCAACAAGTGGGTTGTTTATTTCGTGGGCTACACCACCGGCTAAAAGCCCAAGGGCAGAAAGCTTTTCTGACTGAATAAGTTGTGCCTCAAGGTCTTTTATTTTGCTTATATCTCTTATTAATTCTACACATGCGGTAACTTCACCTTTTTCATCAAAAAGAGGTGCCCAGACTACCTCAAAGTGACCTTTTGATTCTTTTAAAAAGTTTGTTGTAGATATGCTGAAGCTACTTTTTTGTTCAAAAACTTTTTCAAACATGCAAAACTCACATTTTGAACCCTTTCCTGTGATCTCCAAAAAACATAATCCGCTTTTAATACCTGGTATCTTTCTAATTAAATAGCTATTAGCCCAGATGAGGTTGTAATTCCTATCAATTAGGGCAACCCCTTCTTCAATTGACTCAACGATTCTTTGAAATTTTTCATGCTCCAGCTGGAATAGTTTTTCGAATTTCTCTTTTTCATAAATAAATCTATTTATTGAGTTTTTTATCAAAAACAGAAGCACCAATATTATCGTCCCTAATATGAAAGCTGACAAACCTATTTTTACATCTTTATCTGTAAATCCTGTGTAGTAATATTTGAAGGGGGCATAAATAAATATCTTGTAATCTCTGTAGAAGGACGCTGAGGTTATGGCAAATTTTTCTTCGTTACTTATAATAGAAAACTGAGATTTTGATTTTACATCTTTGACTTTGTTAAAAAAATCTTTGTACTCAGAGGCATATACAATTCTATCGCTTTTGTAGGTGATGAAGATATTTTCGCTGAATAAATTTTCACTTATAATTTTTTCGAGATTTGAAAAGGCTATGTAAATTTTATCATCTCTTTTTATGTATAAACCCAGATAATCAACATCTGCAATGTTATCTATAAAAATATCTTCAGATTTTTGAAAGAAAGATTCATGGATTTCGTATTGTTCTGAAAAATTTTTCAGAATTGTTTTGTTATTACTGATAATTATCAATTTGTCTGTAATTTTTGATATATTGGTCTCATCCTGTATAGTCCTGTTTAGTAATAAATTGAGATTTGCAAGCTCTTCTTCCATAGCAGTAATGAGCCTGAGTATTGATTTTTCCTGTGTTTTGAATACATAAAAGTTTAGTTTCTCGCTACTTTTTTTGTCGATATATATAAGTAGTGTAATAAGTAGAACAAGGAGTAATGATAATATCAAAAATATCTCAAATGGGTTTAGTCTCTTATATAACTGTTTGATCATCTGATACAATCTGGATATATTTCATTGGTAGATTATAATTTTAAAAATATCATTTTTCAATAGAGATTTTGTTTTCAAGATGTAACAGATCTTCTTTTGTATTAATATTTGAAAAAGATATCAACTCTGGGTCAGTACAAATAAAATATTGTTCATCAATATATTTCGTTTTAATCATCTCCAGAAAAGTCATTACTTTAGGGTTACCACTTTCTAAAAAATGTTGTAATCTGTATGCAGTATCTTTTTTATAACAAGCCAGCAATGGGTGTACTTTACCTGATATTTCTGGTACTGAAGCGTCGTAGCCTTCAATTTTTTCCACGATTGTTTTTATTATCTCAGTTTTTAATAATGGTGCATCTACGGACCATATGAATACCTTATCGTATAGTGCATTTAAAAGAGAGGAATAGATACCCATAAGAGGTGTTTGTATCTTTTGACTGAAATCTTCAACTTTCTTTAAGCCTATTAAATCTGGATATTTTGAAATATCTTTTGTCACCAACATGACATCATTGGTGATCCGTGAGGCTTTTTCAAAGCATAGCTTATAGAAAGGTTGACCGTAGATGGTGGCAAGTGATTTGTCACTACCAAATCTTCTGGACATTCCTCCTGCCAATATGGCTATACTGAAATTTTGCATAAGATTTAAAAGGCGGGGTTACCCGCCATGTTAATTCTTATAACTTCGAAAAGTCAAGGGTGGCAAAATAATCATCTATTGTTTCAGCTCTTCTGATCTGTTCAACCGTTCCATCCTCTCTTAATAGAAGCTCTGCTGATCTAAGCTTACCGTTGTAGTTAAATCCCATTGCGTATCCATGGGCGCCTGTATCGTGAATTACGACAATATCCCCAATTTCTATTTCCGGCAAATTCCTATCTATTGCAAACTTATCATTGTTTTCACAGAGGGAACCAACGACATCGTAAACTTTGTCATGCTTTGCATTCTCTTTACCCATGATGGTTATATGATGGTATGCGCCATACATGCCGGGTCTCATAAGGTTTGCCATGCAGGCATCTACACCTATATAATTTTTGTAGATATTTTTTCTGTGAATTGCTTTTGTTACTAGATAGCCATAAGGTCCTGTGATCATTCTGCCATTTTCCATATATAGCTTTAGATCTTCCATTCCAGAACCTTTTAACATTGTTTCAAAAAGAACTTTTATGCCGCTTGAAACGTACTGTAAATCAACAGCTTTCTGACCGGGGCGATATGGAATCCCTATGCCACCACCCATATTTATGAATTCGAATTTAATTCCGAGTTCTCTGTTAATCTCGAGTACCAGCTCCAGAAGCATCCTTACAGTTTCGATAAAATAATCAGGATTTAGCTCATTTGATGCCACCATCGTATGTAGACCAAATCTCTTAACACCTTTTTCTTTGATAATTTTATATCCTTCAAAAAGCTGTGCTTTTGTAAAGCCATATTTTGCCTCTTCAGGTTTTCCTATTATTGCATTTCCTTCTCTTAAAGGGCCGGGGTTGTATCTAAAGCAGAGAAGCTCCGGTAGTTTCCCAAGGGTATTTTCAAGATAGCTGATATGTGTAATATCATCCAGATTGATAATAGCTCCAAGTTCATATGCTTTTTTATACTCATGGGCTGGGGTCTCATTTGAGGTAAACATGATCTCTTCCCCAACGATACCAACCTTTTCCGATAAAACAAGCTCTGGTAGTGAACTACAGTCTGCTCCAAATCCTTCCTCTTTCAATATCTTTAATATATACGGATTTGGGCATGCCTTTACAGCAAAGAATTCTTTGAAACCTTTATTCCAGGAGAAGGCATTTTTTAATTTTCTGGCATTTTCCCTTATCCCTTTTTCATCATAGATGTGAAAAGGGGTAGGGTATTTCTCGATTATATTTTCAATCTGATCTTTTGTAAATGGCAACTTCTTTTCAGACATTCACATACTCCTTTTTTAAATTTCCGTTAAATTATCTTAGATTAAATTTTTTTTCAACAGATTTTTAAAGAATAGGTATTTAATATTTAAAAACAGGTTTTTGTAAAAAATATTTGACAAATAGTTGATTATGTATTAGATGATTCAATCCTTGCTCATAGCAGTGTAGGTCTATGGGCTAAAAAACCATAAGGAGGAAAAATGAATACCTACGAAACCGTTTTTATAGTGTCCCCTGCAATACCGCTAGATGATGCTAACGCTATCTTTGAAAAATTCAAAGATCTGATCTCCGCAAATGGTGGAGAAATATTAAATAGTGAGTACTGGGGAAAATTAAAGATGGCATACCCCATAAACAAGCATAAAGATGGGTGCTACTATCTTATCCAATACAAGGCTGACGGAAAGTTTAATAGTGAGCTTGAGACCAGATTCAAGTATGACGAAAATGTATTAAGGTTTGTGGTGGTGAAGCTTGATGGTAAGACCTACAAACTCAGGAAAAGAGATGAAATGACCAAGCCAAGAAGTAGAAGGTATGAAGAAAAACCGCAAACGGAAGTTAATGCCGATGGAGCCGTTGTGGAGCAGAATGCTGAGGCTGAAGAAAATTCAACTCAGGAGAAGGCTTAAAGCTGGGAGCATATTATGGGATTTTTTAACAAAGTCATCCTCTTGGGGAATGTAACCAGGAATCCGGAAGTTAGATACATTCCAGGCAATGGAACTGCAGTTGGAAGATTTGGATTAGCTGTAAATAGAAGGTACAAATCTGGTAATGAAACAAAGGATGAGGTCTGCTATATTGACATTGTTGCATTTTCTAAGTTGGGTGAGTTTTGTGGGGAATTTCTCACAAAAGGTCTTTCGGTTTTGGTGGAAGGGAGATTGTCTTATAGGACCTGGGAACAGGATGGTGTTAAGAAAAGCAAGCATGAGGTAGTTGCTGAAAATATTCAGCTCGTATGGAAAAAAGATCGTAGTGATGTGAACGATATTGTTGAGGGGTCATACGACTCTGCAGAAATAAACGAAGAAGATATACCATTTTAGGGGGTTATAAATGCTTAATGCAAGAAAAAAATTTCAGAAAAAGAAAAGCTGTAGATTCTGCACAGATAAGATAGAAATAGACTATAAAGATTCAGTTCTCTTGAGGCAGTTTATCACAGAAAGGGGAAAAATTCTTCCCAGAAGGCTTACAGGTACCTGCACAAAGCATCAGAGAAGACTAGCCACAGCAATCAAAACAGCAAGAATTATAGCTTTGCTTCCATTTTCCATAACAAAATAGATTTTTGGGGGGCAATAACCCCCTTTTTCTTATTATGAAAAGTATCGTTTATCTCGTTTTTTCTTATCTGCTTTACTCGTTGAATCTGTTGTATCCTCAGTTAGCGTTTTTGGCAAATCTATTTATCCCTCTGTTTTTTGTATTATTTTTTTATGATTCAGATAACACCTTATCCGACAAAAAGAAGTTCTTAATTTTTATGATATCATTTTTCATTCTGTCGATATACAGTTACAAGGTGGCAATTAATATTTTTCTAATGGCTGGAATTCCGGCTATATCTATCTATTTTAGATATATTAAAAATAAAATAAAGCTTGAACCTGTGATTTTCGCACCATTACCTGCATTTATAGTTACAGTTTTTATTTTATTGTTTGTGGGGGAGATTCGGGAGAGCTTTTACAAATATATATTAGGCAATTTAGATATAGTTATAAATTCTTTGAAAAATATTCCTAATAGTGAAGTCAATATAAATCCGGAGCAGCTAATAAAACGTAAAGAGGAATTTGCATCTATAATACTCTATATCATCCCTGCAGTAAGTTATGTATATATTTCGTTTATGACATTAATAGCCAAAAGGGCGATACTTTTTAAGCTTGGGAGGTTTTCTGAGGTATTCAGGGTGCCTTTCCATATGGTTTGGTTACTTATATTAGGTGGCTTCACATTTTTGAGCGATAGACTGGAGATTAAAGCAATATCTTATAATACATTCATTATATTTACATATCTTTTTTTTATACAGGGTAGTAACCTCATTTCGATAATTTTGACAAGGAAAAAATTAATCTGGCTTAGAGTAATTATTTTGATACTTCTTTTGATACATCCGTATATTATTATTGCAATAGCATTCATAGGTCTATTCGATAATTGGTTTAATTTTGCATCGGTGGCTGAAGATGATCAAAAAAACTAAAATCCCAATATTCTCGATAACTATGGCCGCCATTCTTGCCTTATCTAAACTGATTGTGGCTTTGTATACATGGTCTATGGCTATTTTATCTTCTGCACTCGATTCTATCCTTGATATAGTTGCATCTGGAGTAAATTATTTTGCACTAAAAGCCTCGGAGGAGCCTCCAGACAAAGCACACCCCTATGGCCATGGTAAGTTTGAGTCGCTTGCTGCTTTTGTTCAGGCTCTTATTATTATGGCTACAGGTGTTTATTTGTTTTATAGGTCTATTATGGGATTAATAGATAAAAAAGATTTGACGGACCTTAATACCGGAATATACATAATGTTGTTCTCTATGTTTATGACCCTTCTTTTAGCAATATCTTTAAGGTATTATGCTAAAAAATATAATTCTACAATAATACTTACCGATGCTATGCACTATGAGATAGATCTTATTACAAATACTGGTGTTTTAGTGACATTATTTTTAGTAAGATATACCGGGTTTTATCAGATAGATTTCATAGTTTCGTCTTTAATATCCGTATATATAATATATTCTGCATTTGATCTTGCCCGCGACGTCTCATCCATTTTATTGGATAGAGAGATGTCTGAGGAAGATCAAACAAAAATTAGAGATATACTTAAAGATTATGATAACAGCTTTGTAGATTATCATAAAATGAGGACAAGAAGTTCTGGAAAAACAAAGTTTGTGGATATGCATATAACCTTGTGTAAAAATATGAGTTTAAATGATGCTCATCATATTGCTGACTTTATAGAAAAGGATTTAAAGGAGAAGATATCTGATCTTGATGTAATTATCCATATAGACCCATGTGAAATTGGAAATTGCCCGGGTCAGGAAAATTGCGAAAGGTTTATCGATGTTATCAAAACAAAAAAAATAGATAATTAACATTATCGTTTGACTTTTTAATTATTATGAAGTAAAAGAATGAAATTACATGGTTAATGAGGTAATATGAAAGCTAAAGATATAATGTCACCATTTAATGGAATAGCATTAGATCCGGAAATGGGATTAAAGGAAGCAGTGGAGTTTATGAACTTTTATAGGAAGGATGATGGAACGGTTGGTGTGAAAGGGATGCTGGTGATGAGTGGAGATAAAGTTGTGGGAACTCTTTCTATGGAAGATGTTTTAAGATCAGTTATACCTTTTTATATAAACCCTCTTTTGAGTGATTTCACATGGGAGGGGATGCTTTTGAATATGGCTTCCAGAATGTGTAATAAAAAAGTCAAAGAGATAATGAATAAAAATTTAATATTTGCGGAACCAGATGACTCTTTAATGGAATGTGCTGAAAAGCTTATAAAATATAATTTGCAGAGACTACCTGTGGTTGAAAAAGGAAAAGTTGTAGGAATTATTTTAATCAGGGATTTGTATAATGTTGTAATAAATAAAATTTTGGGAAGATTGAATGGAAATACAGACGGATGTGGTGATAAATATTAAGTTTTGGGCAGCAACAGCCATATTAATTTTTACATACATAATAATAATTTCAGAAAAGATCAATAAAACGATAGTATCAATTTTTGGTGCAAGTTTGATGATAATACTACATCTTGTAGACCAAAAAGAGGCTTTTTATTTTGAAGAGCTTGGAGTTGACTGGAATGTGATTTTTCTTCTGATTTCTATGATGATAATAATAAATATTATGAAGCCTACGGGTTTTTTTGAATATATTGCCATAAAAAGTGCTAAGTTTGGTAAGGGTGATCCAATTAAAATTATGTTAATTTTTGCTATGGTTACGTTTGTACTGAGTGCTTTTCTGGATAATGTTACCACAGTGTTATTGATTGCACCTGTATCACTTTTAATTGCTGACGCATTAGAGATTTCACCAATACCTTTTCTTATTGTGGAGGCCCTCGCTTCTAACATAGGTGGTACAGCTACTCTCATAGGTGACCCACCTAATATCATGATAGGGTCAAAGGCTAAATTGAGTTTTGTGGATTTCTTGATACACCTTACTCCTGTTGTGTTGATAACTATGATCATCTTTCTTTTTATATTAAAGTTTGTATTTAAAGAAAAATTGAAGATAAGTGATGAGAAAAAACAGAGAATTTTATCTATGGATGAGAGCAAAGCGATAAAAGATCCTGTACTACTTAGTAAATCGTTATTTGTTCTTGGGCTTGTACTGTTAGGGTTTGTAATACATGGTATCTTGCATTATGAACCTGCCACTATAGCATTATTTGGAGCAGGATTACTTTTATTATTAGCTGGGATTCACGATCCTCAACATATTTTTAGTGAGATTGAATGGTCTACCATATTCTTTTTCATTGGGCTCTTTATTATCGTTGGTGGTGTTGTGAAAGTTGGACTTATAAAATTAATATCTATCAAAATACTCGAGATTACTCAGGGAAATCTTATGGCAACGAGCATGTTAATCATTTGGTTTTCGGCTTTTGCCTCTGCATTTATTGACAATATCCCTTATGTGGCCACAATGAATCCATTGATCATAAATATGGCTGCCCAATTATGGCCAGATGAAAAAGGGGTCGCCCTATTGCACCATCCAGAACTTTTACCTTTATGGTGGTCCCTTGCATTAGGAGCATGTCTTGGGGGAAACGGCACTATGATAGGTGCTTCAGCCAATGTCATAGTTGTGGGTATCGCCAACAAGGCTGGAGAGAAGATTACATTCTTGAAATTTTTAAAATATGGCATGCCCACGATGTTATTGACGGTTATTGTATCTTCAATTTATATTTATGTAAGATACTATTTGTTAAAATAAGAATTAGTTAAATTTATTTAGGTTTCAGAAGGGTTGATTTTATTATAAGCTGGTTAAAATAAAATTAAAAAATATTTCATATGTGAAATTTTTTGAGTGTTACTACTTTTTAGCAATAGGTTACATTAGATCTAACTTTTAATAAATATCTTGACATGTTAATTTAATCATTATATACAATATATAACATTGTTTGAAGGTGTAGAAATGAGATTTTTTGCTACATTAGTTATACTTCTTGGATACTGGTTTTTACTCTCAGGAGAGTTTACACCTATTCTGATTGTTCTGGCAATAATTTCAAGCATTATCGTTTCTTCTCTAACCAAAGATCTTTTTTTCCCGGAAAAGGTAAATATAAAACTTATTTTCAAAATATTTTTATATGTTCCTTGGTTATTTTGGCAGATAGTCCTTGCTAATATTGAGGTGTTTAAGATATTGATAAAGCCAAAACTTGATATAGACCCCAGTATGGTGGAATTTGAGCCGATGGTCAAGTCGGATATCGGTATTACTTTACTTGCTAATTCTATCACACTGACACCTGGTACAGTTACAATATTTGCAGATAGGGATCATTTTTTTGTTCATGCGCTTGGACCTCAATTTGCCAAGGGATTAAGTGGTGGTGAGATGGAGCAAAAGATTTTGGAAATTGAAAAATGTCTATAGTGTTGAAAATTAGCATGGTTATAATTTTGTTGGCATCATTTTTTAGTTTGTACAGGCTGATAAAAGGTCCTACTTTTTTTGATAGGGTATTGACCGTAAATCTTATAGGAACAAAAGTGGTTGTTTTACTTGTACTTATAGACTTTCTATACGATAGGCCTGAGTTTGTGGATATTTCTCTTGCTTATGCTTTGATAAATTTTGTTGGTACAATCGCCATTTTAAAGCTAAAGGAGAAAGGGAGGCTGGATTGATAGTTGTTACAGGTGTATTGTTGATAACTGGGTCGATTTTGATATTCATTTCATCATTAGGACTCATTAGGATGCCTGGTTTTTATACAAGGATACATGCAGCAGGTAAGACAGATACTCTTGGTCAGATTTTAATACTTCTTGGTCTTATTTTGTATAAGGGGTTTTCTCTTATCTCTGTTAAACTTTTGTTTATATTGGCTTTTGTATTCATAGCAAATCCTACAGCAACTCATGCCCTTGCCCAGGCTGCTTATCGTATGGGAGTACCATGGTGGAGAAAAAAGTATGACAGTGATAATTGATATACTTTTTTTGACATTTCTAATTATTTCGGCATTTTTATCTGTTTATTTTAAGGATTTACTGAATTCTACGATTTCCTTAAGTGCTTATTCCTTTTTTGTTGCAGTTTTGTGGACTACTTTGAATGCCGTGGATGTTGCCTTTACAGAGGTTGCCGTTGGTGCTGGAGTAAGTACAGTACTGCTCCTGGCGGTTTTATCTAAAATCGATAGAGTGGAAAAAAATCAGATTACTAAAGATAGAAAGATAATTGCTTTAACAGTTATATTTATCACGGGATATCTTTTACTACTCGCCACACAGGATATGCCAAATTTCGGGGATCCAGGCTGGGTGACAAACAGATATCTTATACCAGATTATATTGAAAGGACTTTTAGGGAAACGGGGGCACCTAATATTGTTACAGCAATTTTAGGTAGCTACAGAGGATATGATACAAATGGTGAAACAACGGTAATTTTCATAGCAGGACTTTGTGTATATATGATATTGGGGAGAGAGTCGAAATGAAAAGACATATCGTTTTGGTGATGGCCACCAGGATTATGGTTCCATTTATACTTATCTTTTCTTTGTATGTCCTTGCTCATGGGGAGATAAGTCCTGGAGGAGGTTTTCAGGGAGGAGTAATTTTTGCCGCCGGATGGATTCTGTATTCCATGGTTTTTGGAAAGGAAGAGTTTTATAGGAGAATAAGCAGAAATATGCTTTTGGCATTTACTGCAATCGGTGTGATGATATACACATTGGTGGGGTATGTTTCGATGTTTAATGGGGGAACATATCTTGAGTATGCAAAACTGCCTGGGTTGGATATGAAAACAGGTAATTCCATCGGATTACTTTTAATAGAAATAGGTGTTTTCATAACGGTTTTTAGTGTTATGTTGTTACTCTTCTTTGAAGTGGGAAAAAAAGATGGTTGATATTATCAATTTTATTGTGGGCAAATACAACTACATTATTGCTATTATCCTGATGTTGATAGGTCTTTATACTACGATTGTAAATGGCAATCTTTTCAAAAAAGTTGTGGGTCTTAATATATTGTCAACCTCTATAATTCTATTTTACATATCTATATCCAAGGTCAAAGATGGATCTGCTCCAATATACTCTGAAAATGTTATTAGATATGACAATCCGTTACCACATGTTTTGATGCTTACTGCTATAGTTGTGGGGGTTGCCGTTACAGCGGTTGCTCTTTCTATCATTATTAAAATCAACGAATTTTATGGTACTGTTGAAGAGGATGAAATTGTAAATTATAATCAGAGATCTGTAAAGGATAGAGAAGAAAATGAGTTTTAATTACAATCTCAATCTTCCGGCGCTTGTCATTGTGGTACCCTTAGTAAGCTCAATGATAATGGTATTGGTGGGAATTTTCAATAGAAAGCTGGTTTCATATATTTTTCAATTGGTGGCGATTTTGACTGCTATTTTTTCATATCACCTGATTCTGAAAGTTTATAATGAGGGGGCAATTAGATATTTTTTTGGTAATTGGGCTGCACCTATTGGTATTGAATACCATGTCGATATGTTTAATGCTTTTTGTATATTGGTTTTGTCTTTAATCTTTGCAGTTATGAGTTTTTATTTTCCTAAAGTTGTGATAAAGGAGATACCAAAAGAGAAATCTCACATCTTCTATGCCGTCACCACTTTGTTTATGACTGGTCTTTTGGGGATAACGATAACAGGGGACCTCTTTAACATATACGTTTTTATGGAGATAGCTTCCATTACCGCCTATGCTCTAATTGCAATCGGTGGGAAAAAAGAGTCTTACGTGTCAAGCTTCAATTATTTAGTCTTAGGTACGATCGGTGCCTCATTTGTGGTATTGGGGATAGGTTATCTTTATATGGCCACAGGTACCTTGAATCTGCTTGATATGCAGCAGAGACTTGTACCTATGTATGATTCGAAAATTGTTATGGTTGGTGCTGCTTTTATTTTTGTTGGATTGAGTATGAAGATGGCTCTTTTTCCTCTTCATAGCTGGCTTCCGGGGGCTTATGCCGATTCCCCTTCCCCTGTAAGCGCACTGATGTCAGCCACAAGTACAAAGGTAATGGCTTATGTAATGGTTAGATTTATGTATTCTGTGTTTACCACAAGTTTTGATATAAAAGTTTTGCCAGTGATGGATATCCTTTTTTATATGTCAATAGCTGCGGTTATATCAGGATCTTTTTTGGCAATAGGGCAGGATAATATCAAAAAAATGCTTGCCTACTCATCGGTGGGGCAGATAGGGTATATTGTAATGGGTGCCACTATGCAATCTTCTGCTGGTATGATAGGTGGATTGTACCATTTTATGACCCATGCTATATTAAAGGGTGGGTTGTTTTTAGTTGTGGGTGTCATTTTTTACAACATGACTACTGTAAAAATTGTAGATTTGAAAGGTCTTTATAAAAAGATGCCTTTTACATCATTTGCCTTTTTAATTTTTGCTCTCGGAATGATAGGTATCCCCACAACGGCAGGATTTATTAGCAAATGGTATCTGGTGAAAGGGGCTCTAGAGACAGGTAAGATTGTGGGTGCGGTGGGTATTTTATTAAGCTCATTACTTACAGCCATCTATTTCTGGCGTGTAGTTGATAATATCTTTTTCTATAAACCTGAAGGTAACATAGAAAGACTTAAAGAGCCGCTGTCACTTATGATACCAACGTATGCATTAGCATTTGCTACATTTATTTTTGGTGTTTATCCATATCAGGTGATCGATTATCTGGAGAAGGTGGCTAAGATTCTGATGGAGATAGGAAAATGATCGATAAAATATCATCATCCCTTCCGGTTTATGCTGTATTGGTATCGCTTATAGCTATTATCCCTATCGTTTTAAATGATAAAAGACCCAACTTGAGGGAGTTTTTCTCCATTTTGGCAGCCGTCATAAAATTTTTGATCATAGTAAATATCTACTTCCTGGTGAAGGATGGGAAAATAATAGAATATCAACTTGTTGAGTTTTTTCCAGGCTTGTCTATTAAGTTTAAGGTGGATACTCTTGGAATATTCTTTGCTCTTATGGCATCATTTTTGTGGATTCTGACAACATTTTATTCTATTGGATACATGAGGGATGGGGGTGAGAAAAATCAAACTCGATTTTATGCTTTTTTTGCATTATCCATGTCAGCGACAGTTGGGGCGGCTTTTTCAGGTAATTTATTAACGCTATACATTTTTTATGAAATAATCACCTTTTCCACCTACCCTCTTGTGGCACATAAGCAAACTAAAGAAGCTATAGAAGGTGCTCATAGGTATCTTGCTTATCTACTTATAACATCGGTTCTATTTTTTATGCCAGCAATGATATATGTGTATCTCAAGACTGGAAGTCTGGAATTTTCGTCATTGGGGTTATTTACAAATTACATTGGCGGTAAGCTTGTGATTACATCTGTTCTTTTGATGTTTGTATTTGGTTCAGCAAAAGCCGCAGTAATGCCATTTCATCTATGGTTGCCTTCCGCAATGGTGGCTCCTACCCCTGTAAGTGCTTTGCTGCATGCGGTGGCGGTTGTTAAAAAAGGAGTATTCGTTGTAATTAGAGTTTTTCTACATATTTTTGGGGTAGATTTTTTAAAGAACTTTTCTTATTCAGAAGTTGTTTCAATTTTGGCTGCTTTTACGATTATTGTTGCATCAATGGTGGCTTTGAGGCAGGACAATATAAAGTCAAGGCTTGCCTATTCTACAATCAGTCAGCTTTCATACATAGTACTGGCGGTTTCTCTTTTATCCGATAAAGCTGTAATAGGTTCCATTATGCACATTGTTGCCCATGGTTTTGCCAAGATTACACTTTTCTTCTGGGCAGGAGCTATTTATGTTGCTTCCCATAAAACAAAGGTAAGTGAACTGAATGGTATTGCCAAAAGTATGCCTCTTACGATGTTTGCTTTTACAATAGGTGCCATTTCAATGATCGGTTTTCCTCCAATGGGTGGATTTGTCAGTAAATGGTATATCGCAAACGGTGGTGTGGAAAGTGGAAATTTATGGATTCTGATAGTGTTGTTGGTGAGTGCTCTGTTGAATGCTGGTTATTTCGTTCCGATATTTATCAGAGCATATTTTAATAAAGCTGAAGAAGATGGACATAATGAAGAAGCATCTCCTTTTATGGTAGTACCAATGTTGTTAACGGCTATATTAACAATTGTTCTATTTTTTTATCCTGATATATTTTTGCAACTTGCCGTCAACACTGTAGATTTACATGGAGGTGGAAGATGAAGAAGGAGTTTGATTTTTTTGATAAAGAGGAAAATATAAAAATATTACAAAGGTGTTTCTATTTTTTGTTATTTTTACTTGTGATACTCGATATTTTTGTGGAGAAGCATCCCCATTACGGTTGGGAAAATCTTTTTGGAGCCTATGCATTATATGGTTTTTTTTCATGTGTGTTAATAGTTATCGTGTCTAAGTTTTTGGGTAAATTATGGCTTCAAAAACCAGAGGATTACTACGATAGGGGTAAATATGATATTTAGTCTCCCGGCATTTTCGATATTTTTTGTGGGTGCTCTGTTGCTTTTACATTCTAGAGGGAGAGTGCATAAGTATCTATTTATCATGATACCTGTTGTGGCATTTTTCTCAGTTTTGAATGCACCGGAAGGTGTATCATACTACTATAATTTTTTGGGACTTGAGCTTAAGGGAGTTTTCATTGACAAACTGAGTAAAGTCTGGGGCTATATATTCGCAATTATGGCCTTTTCTGGGGCTATTTTTGCTTATCATAATGATGATCACAAAGAAAATGTTTGGACAACATTGTATGTAGGTAGTTCCTATGGGGTTATATTTGCTGGGAATCTTTTAACCTTGTTTATATTCTGGGAATTGATGGCCATATTTTCCACTATGATAATCTTTGGACGTAAAACAGAAGCTGCTAAGGGGGCTGGCTTCAGATATCTTTTGGTGCATGCATTTGGAGGGCAATTACTTTTTGCAGGCATAGTATTATATTTTTATCAGACAGGTAAACTTGATTTTGGATACATCGGTTTGAATAATCTTGCCACTCTTCTTATAATGTTGGGTTTTGCCATAAATGCAGCGATACCACCATTTTCCGCGTGGTTATCAGATTCCTATCCAGAGTCTACAGTAACAGGCACAGTTTTTTTAAGTGCATTCACCAGTAAAACTGCCGTTTATGTGTTGGCCAGGGGATTTCCGGGGGAATCTATTCTTATGTATGCCGGTGCTATCATGACGGTTTATGGAATAATTTATGCCATATTAGAAAATGATATGAGGAGAGTATTGTCCTACAGCATTATAAACCAGGTGGGTTTTATGATAACTGGGGTAGGACTTGGTACTCAGATGGCTATAAATGGTGCTGCTGCTCATGCTTTTGCACACATACTTTACAAAGCTCTTTTAATGATGGGGGCGGGGGCAGTGTTATTCAGAACAGGTATAAGCAAAACATCACAATTGGGAGGACTTTATAAAACAATGCCTCTAACTCTACTTTTTAGCTGTGTTGGTGCGGCGGCCATCTCTTCTTTTCCCCTCACAAGTGGGTTTACAACTAAGTCATTGATAATTGCTGCATCCGTACAAGAACATAAATCCATTATTTATCACATACTTTTGCTGGCTTCTGCCGGAGTATTTTTGCATGCGGGAATTAAATTCCCCTATTTCGTATTTTTCCATAAAGACTCCGGTTTAAGGCCTAAAGAAGCTCCTTTTAATATGCTTTTGGCCATGGGGTTTGTGAGCTTTTTATGCATCTTTTTAGGGATATATCCGGATATTTTGTATAAAATCTTACCATATCCCGTTGATTATGTACCATACACCCCATCACATGTGTTACTACAGATGCAGATACTTATGTTTTCTGCTGCAGCGTTCTTTTTTATGCTTCCAATGTTAAAACGGACTGAGACTATTACACTTGATACAGATTGGTTTTATAGAAAGGGTGCCACTTACATGGTCAAATTTATAGATAAATATATTGTAAAATATGGACAGAGTTTTAAAGAATTTATTTTTGTGAAAGCAACTCAAAAACTATCTATGCTACTATCAAATCCTTCTGGTCTAACAAAAGTGCTTTACAATTTAATTTATTATAAAGTGTTTGAGGATGATAAGGATAAATATCAGGAAAACTTAGAAAAGCTCAGGAATATAAGATCTGTAAAAACAAACATCCGGGTAGGAGATTCGCTCCTCTGGGTGATGATATTTTTATTTTTTTATCTATTAGTTTACTATATCTCTAAAGTATAAATGTTAGCTTCTGCATCTCTTCCTGTAGATTTAATCTATCTGATTTAGCAATCTGTTTTTTGTAGATACCGTTTTGGCTCAGAATCCAGGATTTCTGGTTATCTTTTAAATTCAATTGGAGATAATCATATAATTTTTCTTTTAATTTATGATTTTTTATTTCAAAAAGTACTTCTACTCTTTTGTCTAAATTTCTCATCATCCAGTCGGCTGTTGAGAGAAATATTTTATAGCTCCCTTTGTTATGAAAATAAAGAACTCTCGGGTGTTCAAGAAATCTTCCGATTATACTTTTTACTTTAATATTTTCGCTCAACCCTTTTACACCAGGTACGAGGGAGCATATCCCTCTTATGATCAGATCTATCTGCACACCTGCGGCGGATGCTTCATAAAGCTTTAGTGTCAGAGCTTCATCGTACAAAGAATTTAACTTTACAATTATTCTTGCGGGGCTACCTTTTTTTGCATTTTCAATTTCGTTGTCTATGAGGTTGTAAAGTTTTTCCCTGAGATAGATTGGTGCTACGATAAGTTCATTCCACCCGAGCGGATCCGAATAGCTCATTATAAAATTGAAAAGGTTTACAACGTCAGAGCCTATGGCGTCATTAGATGTAATAAAATCTATATCTGTGTATAGATTGGCTGTAAGCTCATTGTAATTCCCTGTGGAAAGATGAGTATATCTTACAATTTTCCCTTTCTCTTTTTTTACTATGAGTAAAGCTTTGGCGTGTATTTTAAGATCTACAAATCCGTAGGAGACAATACAACCTGCATGTTCAAGTTTCTTTGCCCATTCAAGGTTCTTTTCTTCGTCAAACCTTGCCTTTAATTCAATCACCACACATACATGTTTTCCAGCTAGGGCGGCTTTTTCTAACGATTTTATGATGGATGAATCTTTGTTGGCTCTGTAAAGAGTCATTTTAATTGCTATTACATCTGGGTCGTCAGCCGCTTCTGAAACCATCTGGCTTACAAAAGTAAGATCATTGTAGGGTCTGAAAAGAAGGATATCATTGTTTTTTATGTAGTTAAAAATAAATTTTTTTTCATTTAAATTAAGACTACTTTTTTTAATTCCGGGATATCTGTGTTTATCCATCGGTATGTCTATATTTATAAGGAACTTATAATCTATGATTTCATTCACTTCGTAGAGTCCATCCTCATTCAATTCAAATTCTTCCATCAGCATCGATATCGATTCTTTTTGAAATCTACCCAGGACTTCCATCCTTACGGGTGAACCAACAGCCCTTTTTATAAGTGAATTTTGTATCTCTTTGTATAGATCTTCCACCTCTTCACTATGGAAGTTAAGGTCAGCATTTCTTGTAATTCTGAATAAAAAAGATTCTACAATTTCAAAGTTTGGATATATAAATTTTAGAAACCTTTGAATAATAGTTTCAGTTAAAAAGATATAATAGCTTTCCCCCTGTTGGAATATAAAGAATCTTTTTAAGGATCCAGGTATAATGATTATAGAATGAAAAATTTCCCCATCTTTTTTTACAGTTGAAAAGATATTAATATTAAGATTATGTATAAAAGGGAAGGGGTTAGCGGGACTTATTGTGATTGGAGTGATCACGGGTAGAATTTCATTAAAGAAAATACTATCAATGGGGAAGAGGTCATAGTCTAAATTGAAAAATACCTTTTCTTTGTTTAATTTTGTTAAAATCTCTGAAAAAATGTCGGATTGTTTTTTTATCAGTGCAAGTACCTTTTCACGGATTTTTGATAATTGATCCGAAGGTGTTAATCCGGAGAGGTCCCTCTTGTTGTATCCAGATTTCATCTGATCTATCAAACCAGCCACCCTGATCATGAAGAATTCATCCAGATTGGATGAAAATATCCCTATGAATTTCAATTTTTCCAACAGGGGGAGATTGGGATCTGTTGCTTCCAATAAGACTCGTTCGTTGAAGGCAAGCCAGCTTAGTTCTCTGTTGAAAAATTTATTATTCATAACCTATCTTTGCCTCGAAAAGAATTGGAATACCAAAAATTTCAAGGAAGTCTCTATTTTTACGATTGAAAACCTTTTCCTCTATATAAGGGATATCCTTAGAAATGGCAGTGATCTTTATCACATTATCACTGACAGAGACATTTATATCCTGAACGATCTGCATGTGGCTTGCATCAAGGGCGTCAGCAATCTTAAGAATCGCTACAATTTTTTTAATCACCAGTTGATCATCTGGGGATAATTGATTGAATATATGATCTGATTTTACTTTTTTCCCCCTGTGGAGATATGAAATAACTGAAATTATCCGCATAGCATTTTTATCATACCCGGGCATTTTAAAAGAGCTTATTATATAGGATGAATGCTCATGGTGGTTGTGTATATCGATATAATATCCTATGTCATGGAGCAAAGAGGCTGCTTCTAATATGAATTTTTCTTTATTACCAAGGGAATGAAGATCCTCCAGTGCATCAAAAAGTTTTAATGAAAAATTAGATACCTGTTTGGCATGTTTTTCATCTAAGTTGTACTTTTTACCGAAATGGAGAAGGTTCTTAATTATTTTTTTTTGTAGGTTATTTTCTTTTATCTTTTTTGAGTAGTAAAGTAGAAGTTGGTGGGGGAATGTCTGTTTACTGAATATCATCTCTTTTGTTCCAAGCATATTCATAATCGATAGGTATAGCCTGACAGTGGGGAGAAATATCTCACCGTTGTAATCACTTACCTTTAATTCTTGTGATATGGCAGCTGGTTCTAAAAATTTCACTTTGTTGTATAGTTTTTCCAGATCACTCTTTTTTATGGTGTTGCTTTTGGGATACGTTACCTCTGTTAATAGGTTTATGGAACTTCCGGAGCCTATTAGATATTTTATTTCGTTTATCCCTTTACAATATTGTTTGATCTGGTTTGTAAGCTTTTCAGCATAGATATCAAAGGCTCTGTGTTTTAATTCATTTTTAATATTTTTTACATATTCCGCAATGCGGAGACTTCCATAGGGGAGGACGGATGAAAAAAGGTTTATTCCATTTTTAAAAATGTTTATTCCAACATTACCGCTGGAAAAATTTAGTAGCAAAACCCCTTCTTCTTCGAACTTTTTGAAATCTTTGATGTCGTTTTTAATGGCTAAGTATTTTACGTATAATTCTTCTAATTCATCAATTATATTTAGCTCAATGCCGGTTTTAGTTTTGATTCTGTCTATAAAAAAATATTTATTATCGGCATCTCTTACCCCACTGGTGCATATGGCTTTGTAGTTTTTCCACAAATCGTATTCCGTAAGTTTATCGGCAAATTTTTTCATAATATCCACAGCTTTGTTGAGACTCTCAAGGGTAATATAGCCTTTTGAAAAGGTATCTCTACCTAATCTTAGAGGGGAAACTAAATATTCTAATAACGTTTCTTTTCCATTTACAAATTCACTGATTTGCATCCTGACAGCACTTGCACCAACATTAATAACTGCGTATAGAGAGCTTTTCATACAATTGTCACCTTAAAACCTGTGTATTTTTCAAGAAAGTCTTTTTTTTCATCAAAGTTGCTTTTTTCCATTGAAATATCACCCTGATGGATGGGCTTAAATATTATGTTATCTTCGATAATCTCAATCTGAATATCTTCAACTTTACCTTTATGAGTTCTATCAAGAGCGTCAGCGACTCTCAGGATAGCGGCTAATTTAAGGGTGACTTCGATATCTTTTTTCTTTACCAGACTGTATAATGGATCAGTTTTTTTGGGAAATCTTTTTCGGTGGTATCTGGCGATCTGACTTATGATGGCTCTCTCATAGCTGTTGAAGCCTGTTAGATCTGTGTTTAATATCAAATATTCACTATGAAGATGATGTTTTGATAGAGATATGAAATTGCCAATGTCGTGGAGAACTGCAGCGGCATGTAAAATCTCTTTGAACTCTTTTTGAATACCCAATTGAGTGTGAAGTTTGTCAAAGATTATAACTGCAAGTTGTGACACTTTCAATGCATGCTCCTCGTTGAAATGGAATTTGTTGCCTATTTCTATCAATCTTGCCTGGTTTACATCGATCTCTAAGGTTTGAAATGGTAGATGGATACCATATCTGTTTAAAGTATCTATAATCAAGCCGGTTCGCAATCCTCCAGAAAATGTATAGAATCCGGATCTTCCGGTGAGCTCTAATATCTGATCAATCTGGATGGCAATTGGTAGCAAAAGATCGGCTCTTTTTTCCTCCACACCCTTTATCTTAGAAATGGAGGATATCTTTTTTCTTTTGATTTCATTTATAAAGGATCTTAAAAAATCTCTTGTTGTGTATTTTATCTGGGAAGTGTGATCTTTTTTTTCCCGCAGATATGCAATGGTGGAGAGATTGTTTGATGTACCACCGGTACAGATGATCACATCCACATCATATTCACTTAGATCTGACAATTCTTTCCTTATGAAGTGTTTTAATGTTTCCACCTCTTCAAATTCTGGTGGATCGTTTTTTAAAAAATTGTGCTTAATTCTTGCCCCACCTAATTTTTTTGTCATTATGCTTTTTATTTCACCTTTTTCAGATAGAATAAACTCAGAACTTCCGCCACCTATATCGGTGATAAGGGAGTTGTATTTTTTGAGATTAAAGCAGCTCTTTACACCTAAAAAAGAAAGCTTCGCCTCATCTTCTCCATCAATTATTTCCACTTTTATGCCGCTTTTCTGGTGGATATCCTCTATGATTTTCCCACCATTAGGAGAGGATCTCAGTGTGGCAGTGGCAACAGCTCTATAACTTACAACATTATATGAATCCATAAGTGTCTTAATTTCCATAAAGGATCTGTTCAATTTTGAAATGGCGTTTTTTGTAAGTTTTCCATTTTGAAAGAGGTCATCCCCTATTCGAATAAGATCTTTGTATTCACATACGATTTTATAGCTTTTTTCAAAAACTGTTGCAATTTGCATTCTAAGACTGTTGCTTCCAAGATCGATGACAGCAATGTTTTGATTTAAGATATTTTTATCCATACTAACTAGATTAACATATTTTATAAATTTTACAATGAAAATAATCTATGATTATGATTTTTTAAACATTGATAACATTTTTTTTACAATCGATTTAGGTTCAAGTTCGTCTATGATGTTGTCTATGTCTTCCAGATTATACCCCATCTCTTTTGCTTTTTTTAAATAAAATAATGCCTTTTCATTATCCTTTAATAAATAGTAACATTTTCCTATCAAAAACAGATTCTCATTCCTCAAAGACTCTACCTTGATCAATTTTTGGCAGTACTCAAGAGCCTCCATCCATCTTCTATTCTTCGTAAAAAGACACCTTATTATGCCTCTTATATATTTTGGATTATCTTCCTGTTTTCTATGACAAATAAGAAAACAGTTTAATGCAGAGTTGATATCACCTTTTTTGAAATAATGGATACCGTTTAGGTAATAAGATTCAAGATTAGTTTCTTCATTATAACTGGTTATGGAATCATCTTTTTTAAAATATATCTCGTAGTTGTTGGTTATGTATTCATAAGCCTCTTTAATTTCTTGAAACTTTTCCAAAGCATTCTGGTAAGCCTCTTGGCCGAGGCTAATATGTTTATCCGGATGATACTCTTTCACCAATTTTAAATAACTCTTTTTTACATCGTCAAATGAGAAATTATATCCAAGGTTTAATAAATTTGCATAATATTCAAACTTTACCTTATCCATCTAACCCTCGCTTATTCAATTATAGCATATATAAAATAAAATATCAAAAAAAAGATTAGTTTAGTCATATTAAATTTTGTTAACTTATTTTCTTTTGTAACACACTAGTGTATAATATTTTTTGATAAGTATGTTCTTCTCTGATTAATTTTTGTTGACTTTTTTCATTTACTTTATTAAAATCAAAAAAAAGGAGGTAATAGCTATGAAGAAAATGTTAGTTATGATGATGGCTTTCAGTTTTCTTTTTTCAGGATCCATGTAACAATAGGTACAGGTGGTGTAACAGGTGTTTATTACCCTGTGGGTGGTGCTATCGCAAGACTGGTGAATGCTAAAAAAGCACAGTATAATATCAAGGCAACTGTGGAATCGACAGGTGGTTCGGTTTATAATATTAACTCTGTTCTTTCTGGAGATTTGGAATTTGGTATTGCTCAGGCTGATCTTACATATCAGGCTTACCATGGACAGGGGGCATGGAAGGATAAAGGCTCCCAAAAGAAGCTTGCGGTTGTTTTTGGACTTCATAATGAGTTTGTAACGCTTGTAGCTTCTGTAAATAGCGGTATCAATGGTATTCCGGATTTAAAAGGTAAAAGGGTCAATTTAGGTGGGGTAGGATCAGGTCAGCTTGAAAACTCCAGAGACCTTCTTAAGGTTTTTGGTTTGAAAGAATCAGATTTAAAAGCTGAATATATAAAGCCTGTGGAATCTGCTGGTCTCATACAGGATGAAAGACTTGATGCATTTTTCTATACCGTTGGTCATCCCAATGGTAGTGTGAGTGAAGCAACTTCTGGAAGAATAAAAGTTAAAATAGTTCCTATAATAGGTACACCAGTAGAAAAGCTTATAAAGGAATTGCCATACTATTCAAAAGGGTATATCCCTGTGTCACTCTATCCGAATGCTGCAAATGCAAAGGATGGAAAAGTACCGTCAATAGGTATTCAAGCTCTTCTTGTGACAAGTACAGACGTGCCTGCTGATGTGGTTTATGCCATTACTAAAGAAGTTGTGGAAAATATCCAGGAATTCAAAAAACTCCATCCAGCTCTTGGTGGTCTTGATCTTGAAGATATGGTGAACGTAAATGTTGCTCCATTTCATCCAGGTGCTTTAAAATATTTCAAAGAGAAAGGATTAATAAAATAAGATGAAATAAAATAAAATGTTTGGGGGGCTAATCCCCCCTTTTTTTACTTTAATTATAATGAAATCTTTTTGGAGAGGATATAATGTCAGCTACTTCTAATATTGACCTTGAAGAATTGGTTAAAGAGGATACAGGAAGTTTAAGAGAGCCAAGAAAATTTGAGAAAATCATTATAAGTCTTGTTGCTATGGGTTGGGTTGTATTTCAATTTGGGTTATTAACTTTTATCGTCCTTGATAGTGCCCGAATTAGAGCCATACATCTAACTTTTGCAATTATTCTTGCATTTTTGTGTATGCCGTTTCTAAAAAGGAAAAAAATAAAGGGGTTTTTTAGTTTCTTATCAGTAAGGGATCGTATACCCCTTTTGGACTATATATTTGCTACATTAGGTTTCTATTCAGTAATGTATACGGTGTTTAATTTCAAAGAGCTTACGGAAAGGGCAGGCTTACCTTCAGATAAGGACATTCTTTTTGGAATATTTGCAATTTTGTTTATTTTGGAGGCCACCAGGAGAGTCATCGGAATTGCTATGCCTGTGATAGTGATTCTTTTCAGTCTATATGTTTTGTATGGTTCCAAGATGCCTGATTTTCTTGCTCTTAAAAATGTTTCTATGACGAAATTTATGAATCAGATCTATCTATCCACAGAGGGGATATTTGGTATACCTCTGGGGGTTTCGGCTGGTGTTGTGTTTTATTTTGTTTTACTGGGGGCAATACTTGAAAAAGCTGGTGCCGGTAAGTTTTTTATAGACCTTGCTCTTTCTGTTTTTGGGAAGTATAAAGGGGGTCCAGCAAAGGCTGCTATAGTCTCCAGTGGCCTCACAGGGCTTGTATCCGGATCCAGTATAGCCAATGTTGTTACTACTGGTACGTTTACAATACCTCTTATGAAAAAAGTGGGGTATCCTGCCAAGAAGGCAGCGGGTATTGAAGTGGCTGCAAGTATAGATGGTCAGATAATGCCACCTGTAATGGGAGCTGCGGCTTTTATAATAGGTGAATATGTGGGAGTTCCTTATATTGAAGTAATCAAAGCTGCTGCTATTCCTGCTTTTACATCATATTTTGCTCTATTTTTTGTGAGTCATCTTGAAGCATCAAAGCTTGGTATAAAAGGGTTAGCACCGGAAGAAACACCTAAGTTTATGGAAACATTAAAAAAAGGTTTTATATATCTTTTACCTATTTTTATACTATTATATGAACTTGTAATATTGAGACATTCTCCTGAAATGTCTGCATTCAGGGCCATCATATTTTTAGTTTTAATAATGCTCTTGAAACATTTAGTAAATGCCCATAAAAACAGAGAAAGCTATTTTCTTGCCATTAAGAGGTTTTCTATAGATCTAATAGATGGATTTGTAAATGGATCAAAAAATATGATATCTGTGGCTCTGGCGTGTGCTTCAGCAGGTATAATTGTGGGTATCGTTACTCTTGGGGTTGGGGGCATGTTGACTCAGATTGTGGAGTCAGTATCCCAGGGTAATATCTATATTCTGGTTTTTGTGACTGCTTTTGCAAGCTTAATTTTAGGGATGGGTTTACCCACCACTGCTACGTATATCGTTATGGCTTCGCTTATTGCGCCGGTTATTGTAGAACTTGGTGGTAACTATGGTTTTATGGTGCCACTAATGGCTGCCCATATGTTTTGTTTCTATTTTGGAATGCTGGCGGACGATACCCCTCCGGTTGGTCTAGCTTCTTATGCTGCTGCTGCACTTGCTGGATCAAACCCTATCGAAACAGGTTTGCAGGGTTTTATATATCATTTGAGAACATTTATAATCCCTTTTATGTTCATTTTCAATCCCGATCTGATATTACACGGGATAAACTCCTGGAGTTTTGCTCTCTTTATATTCGCTATGTCTGTGATTGGTGGTTTTGCTTTTGCAAGTCTACTTCAGGGATGGCTTATTACAAAAAATAAGTGGTATGAAATGCCTCTTTTACTTGCGGCTTCCCTTATATGCTTTAATCCAAAAATAGCCACAACTTTGCTTAATTTAAGTCCAGATTATAGATATTATTTTTATGCTCTGGGGGTAGCCCTATTTGTATTGGTGATATTAATTCAAAAATTTAGAATTAGAAGCTCTATAAATCTTGTTGCAGCTTAAATTTAAGGGGTGGTTTAATCCACCCTTTAATAATTTTTAGCTTAAATACTCTTTTATGATTTTTATTCCTTCCAGGTATCCAATGTTGATAATCTCTTTTGCTTTTGTGAAGTCGGTTAGTTTAAAGTTGCTCAAATCAGGGAATACCTCTATGACATTACCTTTTGCCTCTTTTAATTTATTAATATAAGCATTTTCCTGAAGTATGGCAATGGCTTGTACAATTGTTTCCAGCATGCTTGGATACTTTATGGAATCATCTAATACGAAATTTTTGAAATATCCATTTATGAAGCTCTGAAATTTTTCCATGAGAGAATTGGTATCTTTATATTTTTTAAAACTATTATCCAGATAATATTTTTGGACTAATTGCTCTTTTATCACAGATGGGCCTACATTTATGGCAAATTTAATATCACATTCTTCAGGTAAAATATTTACGGGAACAGGGTTTTTTATCCCTCCATCCACTAAAAACATCTTTTCATAGTAAACAGGGACAAAAACAGCAGGGAATGATATGCTTGCTCTTATTGCCTTCACAAGATCACCTTTATCAAAGACTATCTCAAGACCTGTCAAAAGATCAGTTGCCACACATTTGAACTTTACGTCAAGCTCTTCAATATTTCTTTGTTTAATAGTGGAGGCTATTAGTTCTTCAAGTTTTTCACCTCCAATCAAGCCTGCCGAAGATACCTTTATATCAACAAATCTTTTAAAAACGGATAGATCAAGCTGTAAATAGAATTCTTCGATTTTGTCAATAGGATATCCTGATGCATAAATTCCCCCAATCAATGCCCCCATACTGCTACCGGTGATGGCGTATGGTTTAATCTTACTGTCTTCAAAAGCCTTTAAAAGTCCTATATGGGCAAGACCTCTTGCGGCGCCACTTCCGAGTGCAATTCCTATTTTCATTTATCCCCCTAAATTCGTTTCTTTAAAAAGT
>PNIN01000060.1 GCA_002878065.1 Calditerrivibrio nitroreducens | reverse complement strand
TTTAGTAACCTTTTCTATGCAGTAATGATAGGCATCAAAGAGGAATCCACCAGTTCCACAGGCAGGGTCGTAAATTATATCATCAAAAGTTGGGTTTGTAATCGCCACCATCATCTGTCTTATATGTTCAGGGGTTCTGTAAAGACCTATATCCTGTGTTCCACCTGTCTCTGAAAGCGATGATTCAATGGCATCGCCTAAAATATCGGTTTTTAAAATCGTTGTTTCGTCAATCTCTGAAATTAAACCGATAATCTCAGACATATTTCCACTTTGAACATTGGTAGAAAAACTTGAATTGGCAAAAACCTCTTCAATCAAGACCAGATTATCCTGAACCTTTTGTGGTAAATTTTGTTTAAAGACCAGTCGCGCACGTGAGAGGATTTGAGCATAAAAAGGAAAAATTTCTTTATTCAAATGGGATTTTATTTGCTCGCCCGTAAGCCGCTGTAAATAAGAAAATAAATATTTTTCGTTATTTTCTGAAAATATTTCTCTTAACGGCTTAAAATCTTCCTCCTGCCTGAGTTTAATTTCAAAGATACGCAATAACAACAACTCAATTATGTATTCAACCCTCTGAACTGGTGTTCCTGCTGGCCGTAACTTATTATGCAGTCGCTTTAAGATATTATTTGTTCCGTTATCTGTGTAATGAACTGTTGAACGTCCCATAGATTAACCTTTTAAGATTTTATTTACATCTTGTAATGCTTTATAAAATTTTTGTTCTTTTTTCATATCTGTTGTCCTATTTTTTTTGATAAATATATTAAAAATATCTGGCTATTTAGCACAAAAAGGTGGTAAGTTTTTCTCCTATTTTGCCGTTTAGCTTGCAAATAACTGACCAAATCTTTTCTCATGAATCTTTTGGTCTGAATGGGATATAAAAACAGACCAGCTTTTATCACCATCGACCAGATGAAAAGCTTTTTCACTATAGGCTCCTAATTGCTTTATTAAAGTTTTATCTTGAGTATTTTATCCTTTCATATTATTATAATTTATCTTACATATTTTAAATTAATTCAAACTTTTGATAAGTATCAATTTTGCTTCATATGTATAACCCTTTGGGGGAACGGTATCTCGATATTTTCTTCTCTAAACCTTTTGAATACCGCTTTTCTAATTTCGCTTTGAATAAGAAAGTTATACTTAAATTCCTCTGCATAGCATACGAGGGTAAAATCAAGGGAGCTATCCCCAAAACCTGGATTAAATCTCACAATTGGCTCTGGATCGGCAACTAATCCCTCCACCTTACCTATGAGACTTTTTGACACTTCGATTAGAATCTTTTCCACTTTGTCAATATCTGAATCGTAGCTTACACTTATCTTTATTGGAACGGAGACTTTTTTATCGTTAAGATCAAAATTTGTTACGATACTTTGTACCAACTTTTCATTTGGCACTATGACAAAATTGTTTTGAACTGTTTTGATCCTTGTTGTCCTCCAAGTTATATCCTCCACAAACCCTTCTACTCCATTATCCATTCTAATGAAATCGCCTACTTTTATAGCCTTTTCTACTAATATATGTATCCCAGAAAAAAGGTTGGCCAAGGTATCTTTTAAAGCTAAAGCTACCGCAAGACCACCAACACCGAGAGCAGTTATAATAGGTGTAATCGAGATACCAAGATAGTTTAAAGCGATCAGTAACCCTACAACGTAGATGGTAACTTTAATAATTGCTTGTAAGAGACCTGTGTTTGGTATTGGTACGGCTTTTTCTTTTAGTGAGGTATTAAATAGCATCCCAGCCAAGTTGCCGAATGCGAAGGTGATTGATATGATGATTATAATTCTAATTATTTTGCTTGTAATTGAGATATATTGTGTAGGGATTTTTGAAAAATTTATAGCAATGTCGAGTGATAAAGCAAAAATCCACAAGAGGGATGGCTTTCTTATGGCATGTAATACTATATCATCAAGAGCTGTTTCGGTTTTTTCTGCAAACTTTAAAAAGATTTTAATAAGGCTCTTTCGAATAATGGTAAGCACCAGGAATGATACTACAAAAACAAATACTGGAAGATATAAAAGTTTTAAATAATCCATCTTATCCCTCTAATGTGTGGCCAAAATGGCATTTATACCATACTCTTTTTGGAGTTTCTCTTTTAGTTTTAAAGCATCATCTTTGGTTAAATTTCTTCCATACCTGATTCTGTACCAGATCCCTTTTTCACCCAAATCAGCTTTAACTATATATATATCTTTTAACTTGGTTTTCAGTTTTTCAGCTTCTTTTTTGGTATGTTCTTCATCTTTAAATGCCATTAGTTGGAGAGTGTAATTACCACTGCCACTTTTGACTGTTTGCTCCACTTTTGATGATGGTTCTTTTGGTTTGGATGTTGGTTCCTTATGATCAGTTTCCTTTTTTGGTTTAATTATTTGTTTTGAATTTGTATTAGGCTCTTCTTTTTTTGCTTGTTGTAATTTTTTTTCTTCTACTTTTTTGGATGGGTTGTTATCTGTCGGCTCTTTTTTTATTGTTGATTTATCTGCATTTAATACTATTTTTGTTTTTTCTTGATTTGGTTTTGTTTGTTCAATTTTTGATTCTGTTTTAGGCTCAGTTTTTGAGTCAGTTTTTTGTTCTATTTTTTTATCAGTCTTCTTTTCTTCTGGAGGGGTTGTATTTTGGACTATTTTTGGCTCCACTTTTGTGTCTACTTTAGGCTCAGGCTTTTTTTCCTCCACTGCATACTTTTTAGCTTTGTTATCAGAAATTGCTTCTTCTGTTTGTTTTTTGATATCTTCCACTTTAATGTTGTCAGACTCAACTGTAATCTTTTTACCATCTTTGGGGGTAGTTGTCTGTGAGGATTCGATTACTTTTTTTTCGGAAAGTTGCTCTTTTAGAGAAAAATATTGATTAGTTAATTTTACGATCCCATAAACGACCAGTCCAAAAGCAACTAAAAAAATTGCTCCAACAATGAATATTATCTTCACATCACCTTTAGAATCTTTCTCTTTAATTTTATTTGAATCCTTCATCTTTACCTCCTACATCCTCTCAGGTGCAGATACACCTAATATATTAAGTCCAAGACTAATCGTTTTTGCCACTGCCTCCGAAAGAGATAGTCTGGCGTTTGTAGTTTTAAGATCATTTTCATCAACAATTGTGGTGTTGTAGTAATATGTGTGAAATAAACCAGCAAGATCCTGAAGATAATAGCATATTCTGTGAGGTTCAAGATTTATGGTGGCTGTTTTCACTACATTTTTAAAATCGTAAAGTTTTTTTATTATTTCAATCTCTGAGGGGAGTGTGAGAAGTTCTAAATCACAGTTAATTTTAAACTCTATCCCTTTTTCCGTTGCGTTTCTTTTTAAACTGCAAACTCTTGCATGGGCATATTGTATGTAGTAAACTGGGTTATCATTACTTTTGCTTTTAGCAAGATCTATGTCAAAGTCAAACTGAGAATTTATATCTCTCATAAGATAAAAGTATCTTGCGGCATCAGTCCCCACTTCATCAAGGAGCCAACGGAGGGTGATAAATTCCCCTGCTCTTGTGGACATCGATATCCTCTCTCCACCTTTAATAAGGCTCACCATCTGTATAAGCTGAATTTTCAAGTTTTCCACGTCTATACCAAGGGCTTTTACTCCATTTTTTAATCGGTTTACATATCCGTGGTGGTCAGCCCCCCAGACATCCACAAGGAATTCAAAACCCCTCTCAAACTTATTTTTATGATATGCTATGTCTGATGCAAAATATGTGTATTCACCAGTGCTGCGTTTAATTACTCTATCTTTATCATCTCCAAGCTGCTCTGATTTAAACCATAATGCATTATCTTTTTCGTAGATATAGCCATTTTTTTTCAATAGCTCTATGGTTTTCTCCACTTCTTGAGATTCATACAGCGATTTTTCACTAAACCAGTTGTCAAAGGTTACTCTAAAATCCCTTAAATCAGCTTCTATGCCATTAAGAATTGTTTTAACACCAACCTCAAAACAGACATTTATACCATTTGTTTCATCGTTCAAAAGATGATCCTGATATTGTTTGGCGATATCTTTTGCTATGTCGATTATATATTCACCTTTGTAGCCATCGGCCGGAAATGGATAACTCTTCTCAAACAATTCGCAGTACCTTGAGTATATGCTTAAAGCAAGATTATTCATCTGATTACCAGCATCGTTGATATAGTATTCCTTATACACATCAAAACCAGATATCTTAAGTAATCTTGCAATTGTATCCCCGTATGCGGAACCTCTACCATGACCGATATGTAGCGGACCTGTGGGGTTGGCACTGACAAATTCCACCATTGCCTTTTTATTGTTACCTATATTTTCTATATGAAAGTCTGGCTTTTCAATAATAGCTCTTAAAAAATTATAGTAAGGTTCTTTAGATAAAAAGAAATTTATGAAACCTGGGGGAGCCACTTCCACTTTTGAAAAATTTTTTTTATCGATATCTGAAACTATTTCATTTGCTATGTCGAGGGGTCTTTTCTTTAGTGCTTTACTTAATACAAATGCAACATTTGAGGAAAAATCCCCATTTTCAGATTTCTTAGGTATCTCGATTGTATAATTGACACTTTCCAGATCATATTTTCTTAATGCTTTGTCAATAGCCTCTTTAATTAGGTCTTCCATTATTCCTCCATAGTTTTCTTCAAAAAGAATTTTATAATAAAATGATAATATTTTCAATAGGTAAAAGTGTATTATTTCCATTTGACATCAGGCAATTCATTGGATATTATTAAAGTATGAATATATTACCTGCAGAATGGCATAAACAGGATTGTGTACAGCTTACGTGGCCCCATGAGGATACCGACTGGAGAGGTTACCTTGATGAGGTGGATAATTGTTTTTATAATATTGCTAAAGAGATTGTAAAAAGGGAAAAACTGATTATCGTTTGTAAAAATATTGAAAGGGTAAGAAAAATAACCTCCGGATTAGACCAGAGTCGTATCATTTATTGCCAGATAGAAAATAACGACACCTGGGCCCGGGATCATGGGGGGATAACTGTATTTAGAGACGGCAAACCCACCATTTTAAATTACAGATTTAATGGTTGGGGGCTTAAGTTTCCCTCTAACTATGACAACCAGATAACCAGAAAGCTTTTTGAAAGAGGTATCTTCAACAAAAATACAAAGATTGAGTATCATAAGGATTTTGTTTTAGAAGGTGGCAGCATAGAGTCTGATGGTGAAGGTACTATTCTTACAACAAGCAGATGTTTGATGTCTTACAATCGTAATGAACATTTAGATAGTAAAGAGATAGAAAAAAGGCTTAAAAAAGATCTTGGGGCTGAAAGGATTATTTTTTTGGAGCATGGTTATCTTGAAGGGGATGACACTGATAGCCATATAGATACGCTGGCAAGATTTTGCAGTGTTGATACGATATGTTACGTAAAGTGTGATGATTCAAACGATCCTCATTATTACGAGCTGTCGATGATGGAAGAGGAACTGAAAAGTTTAAAGGATAAAAATGGTAATTACTACAACCTGATTCCTTTACCTATGGTTGATCCCGTATACTATGAGAATGAAAGATTGCCAGCTACTTACGCAAATTTTTTGATTATCAATGATGCTGTTTTAGTGCCTATATATAATTGTAGCAAGGATGGTGTTGCTCTAGAGATTTTTAAAGATATCTTTAAAGAAAGAGAGGTTGTGGCTGTGGACTGTTCTGTTTTAATAAGACAGCATGGATCCTTACATTGTGTGACAATGCAGTATCCTGAAGGGGTGTTAGAATGGGAAGAGTAGTTAGAGTGGGATTTGTTCAGCAGTCAAATGGTGAGGATGTGAAAGCCAATATTGGGAAATTGACTGATAATATAAATTTTCTGGTAAAAAAAGGTGCAGAATTGATTGTGTTGCCGGAGCTACATAATACCCTCTATTTTTGCCAGAAGGAATCTGTGGAATATTTTGATCTGGCGGAGCCGATACCTGGCCCTTCTACAGATCATTTTTCTAAATTGGCAAAAGATAATAAGGTGGTCCTTGTGACTTCAATTTTTGAAAAAAGGATGGCTGGGGTTTATCACAATACAGCTGTTGTTTTTGAAAAAGATGGTTCAATAGCTGGTATATATAGAAAAATGCACATACCTGATGATCCGGGGTTTTATGAGAAGTTTTATTTTACACCAGGAGATATCGGCTTTAAGCCTATTGATACATCGATCGGAAGAATAGGCGTATTGGTTTGCTGGGATCAGTGGTATCCGGAAGCTGCCAGATTAATGGCTCTGGCTGGTGCAGAGATAATAGTTTATCCTACCGCAATTGGATGGGATCCTGATGATACTGATGATGAAAAAGAGAGACAATTAAATGCATGGATAATATCCCAGAGGGGGCATGCGGTGGCCAATGGGGTTTTTGTGGTTTCTGTAAATAGGGTAGGGTACGAAAAAGACCCATCAGATAAAAGTGCTGGAATAACATTCTGGGGGAATAGCTTTATAGCAGGCCCTCAGGGGGAGATAATCTGCTCTTCTGGTAACTTTGATGAGGAGAATTGCTATGCGGATATTGCCTTGACAAGAATTGAAAAGGTAAGAAGAATCTGGCCATTTTTTAGAGATAGAAGAATAGATGCATATGGGGATATTTTAAAAAGGGTTATAGATTAGTGATAGTTTGTAAGTTTTATTGAAAATCCTCTATTTTGATTTATAATATTACATAACCTTTTGGGAGTAGATCATGAAAAAGCTTGGCGAGATCCTTTTGGAGAAAAAGATTCTAACTAAAGAAGAATTGGCACAACTTCTTGCAAAACAGCAGATCACAAGGGAGAGGTTGGGGGATCTTGTTGTAAAAGCTGGGTTTTTGACTACAGAGAGTTTGCTGAACATTGTGGCGGAGCAGTATGGTTTGCAGTATTTCAATCTAAAAGAACTTGTAATTCCTGTGGCTCTGCAGAAGGAGGTCAATTTTGAGATTCTCAAGAAGTATAGAGTGGTACCTGTAAAGCTTGAAGATAAAAAGCTTTTTCTGGGGATAAATGATGTCTCTTTATTGAAAGATATAGATGAGATCGCTTTTAATCTTGGCAAAACAATTGTACCGGTGTTATTATCGGAAATATCTATAGATAGAATTCTGGTGGATCTCGAAAAATTACCGTATGGTACGAAGGATTATCAATTTAAATCATTAGAATTGATAATGCAAGGGGGAAAAAATTTTGATACCCTAATTATTACTATAATAGACTATGACGATAAAATCGAAAGGATTTTTATCAAAGAGAATGCCCCACCATTTATAAAAAAATCTAATATGATTGAAAAGATTCCTTATGATTCTTTTACCAAGAGTCAGATTTTAAATATCATTAAAGAGGTATGTGATGAAAATGAAAGGAGGTCACTTGTTTCAAACGGTTTTGTTAGTGTGAAAAGATCAATAATGTCAAAAAGATTTACATTAAACTTTTATAAAGAAAAAAACTCTTTTTTTATACTTGTTATAAATAATTCTTCATCATTTTTAAATATATCAAACTTCAAACTTGGAAAGGATATTAATAAGTATCTGCTGGAGCCAGCAAAGGGTATATTTTTTTTAATTGCCCCTTTTGGGCATGGTAAATCTTCATTTATCACTTCCATAATAGATTATTTAAATTCGGTTGGGAGATATAATATACTTTACATTGCGGAGAGGTTAAATGAAACGTTAAGGAACAACAGATCAAATATTGTACAGATAGAGAGGAGTATGATTAAAGATAGGGCAGTTTTTTCCGAAATACTAAACGATTTTGATCCAAATATTCTTTTCATTGATAATATTGACTCATCTGAGATGTTTAGCAATGTGTATAAGTTTGTGGAGGCTGGTAGACCTGCTTATATTGCATTTGAATCAAACAGTATCCATTCCTCTGTGGAGAGCTTGCTTTACAAAGAATCGGAATCTTCTTATAAATATCATCTTAATCGCCTTGCGGATAATGTTAAGCTATTTATGAATTTCAGATTAGTCCCAAGTAAGAATGGTCAGGATAAATTTTTTGTTTATGAGTATTGTGTCAATAGTTATAAGCTGAAAAAGATTATAAGGGATAACGCACTGAACCTTATTCATACCCAGGTAAGGGGAACAGGTGATTATATACCTTTTGAACTACAACTGGCAGATCTATTTTTAAATAATCTTATAACTTATGAAGTTGCTGAAAATTTTTCCCTTGATGTGGATCTATTTAAAAGGCATGCGAAAATAAACGGATAGTGGATGAATATTGAAAGATATTTTTTGGAAGATCGCTACCTTCCTCGGTTAATAAAAAATTATAATTTTAGAAGGCATCAACTGGAATTTTCAAAAAACATATGTAAACTGCTGGGTGACTATAAATCTATTATGGCTGAGGCTCCCACAGGTTATGGTAAAACGATATCATACTTGATACCTTTATTTGAATTGGGTAGAAGGACGATCATAAGCACCAAAACAAAACAATTGATGAATCAGATATTAAACAAAGATATACCTATTGCTGTCCAGCTTTTTGACAAAGATATAAAGATTACAAAGTTGCTTGGCAGAAGAAACTATTTTTGCCATTACAGGTATTCTAAATTTATACTACCATATGCGGATATTTACCCTGATGTGGTGAGTTGGGCGGATGGTATCATTGAAAATAAAATTACAGAAATCAACGGACTACCGTTTGATATTGATATTATAAATAAAATAACGGCAGATAGCTACCAATGCCTATCGGGAAGATGTCCATATTTTTTTCAATGTTCCTTCTATAATGCCAGAGATGTTGCCAATAGCTCTGATATTGTGGTGACAAACCACCATATGCTACTGGCGGATATTGCCATGAGGGTGAAATTCGACGGCAATTACAATTTCGATTTTGCGGAGCATATCGTTTTTGACGAAGCACACTCAATTGTTGATATATTCCCATCATATCTTGGGGAAGAACTCAATTTTTATGCTATTTTGAATTTTATAAAAGAGAATAGACCCTTTTTGGGGGATCATTTTTTTAAATATTTTACAACAAGATTCCGTAGTATAAATGATAGGTTTAGAAAAACAATGATCATCAACAATCAGATAGAAGATGAGTGCCTGAATCTTTTATCAGAAATGGATAAGGCTTTACGGGATAAAGTACCGGAAGAGGAATATTCAGTGTTTGATAAGTATAAAGAGACTCTCTCAAAGGTGTTTAAAAATGATGGGATAAAGTTAGTGGAAAACTATGGGGATTATTTTTCATTGAAAAATATCCCCGTCAGCTCGGCGGAATATTTCTCTGATGCACTTTTTAAAAGTTGTATCAGCTCTCTTATAATCAGTGCCACAATTACGTTTAATGGGTCATTTGACTATGTTATAAAAGAACTGGGGCTTGAAAATAAAGTGGAGACTATTAAGCTTGAGCCTGCTGAAAATTTGATATCACAGGGGAAGGTGTATATACATAATGAGTATTCCGAAGATCTTGAGTGGAAAAAACTGTTTTATTTAGATTTTTTCTCCCGGATCAGAGGAGCTACGATAGTTATTTTCAACAGTTTAAATCATATGAGGGAAATAGGTGAGTTTATTAAAAATAATTTCCCCGAAAAAAGGTTATTTTTCCAGACGGAAGATTTGCAGGGTATTGAGATTGATGAAGAAACTGTTATTATAGGTTGCTCAATCCTCAGGGAGGGGATCGATTTTGGTGGTAAGGGGGTAAAATATCTTATTATTGATAAGTTACCATTTGAAAATATCTCTGATCTTTATATAAAGGCAAAAATGGATTACTATGAGGATAAGTATGGCAATGCTTTTTTAAATTATTACCTGCCGCGGGCGGTGATTTTCTTTAAGCAGGCGGTGGGGAGACTGATTAGAAACGAAACTGATTCTGGTTACTGGATAATTTTAGATGGAAGAGTCAAAACTAAAAATTATGGTAGATTTTTTCTTGAGGTATTAAAAGAAGCAGAAAAAGTAGAAAGATTCTGGTAAAATAACATTAGA
>PNIN01000065.1 GCA_002878065.1 Calditerrivibrio nitroreducens | reverse complement strand
GACAGGTATAGAGATACTTACCAGATAGATGGTAGTAATAAGAATATGGACAGCCTCTTCCCATCTTCCTGATGGAAAACTTATTTAAATTCTCTGCCTCCTTTATTAACTCCATTATGTTAAAATCTAGCTCTGGCTGGAAATATTTCTATTTCACATTCCGAAAATTTTAACTTCTATTATCAAGTATCTGCTTCATCTTAATCATAGAGTCTTTCATCGCCCGTATAAGTCTTTCCATAACTAAATACATGTCATCTAAAATCGTTACAACACTAAATTTTTTTTTGTAATCTGGTAGATTAGATCCCATAGCTCCATTTATTTCTATAAAGCTTGTAATAAAATAAGACTGCACAAAATGCATAAATATCTCAAAAAACTTTTTCTCTGAGAAAATCTGTAATGGCTTTTGAATTTGAAGAAACAATCTATTTGCCTCATCAACGTCATATTTTCCATTTTTTTCAAAGTCACTTATGATACTCCTAGTGAATTTTTCTGTAAGTATTTTCCCATCATGCATCTGGGCTATCACCTCATCTGCATAACTAATAGCATCCACTACCTTTTCCATCATCTTTTTCCTTGAAAGTTCTATCTCTTCAAGTGTAGGATAATTAAGCGAGGATTTTATAGTCTCCAACACCCCTATCCTTTCATTTATATATCTATCTATAGCTTCTTTAAAAGATATGACTTCCGTTCCCGGAATCCTTGCACCACCTTCTGTTGCATTAACTACTTTACCACTAAAGTTTGCAATATCTTTCTCGTAATACTTTAGAAATTTATACCATGTTTCTGTGGTCTTTATCTTAGGGACAAAATTCCCTTCAACCTCTAAAATTCTTTCTCCATTATGATAATGCTCCTCTTTTTCCCCAAAAGTAGCTCCCTTTGCATGGGTGACATCATCCTCACCAAAAGCAAGATCTTGACCAATAAGAATAATCGGATTGCAACCTAAAAACTCAAGAATCTTAAAAGCCATATTAGCAGCAGATGAACCGATGTTTAAGATCCCTTTTTCTATCTCAAGCCATTGAAATGTGGCAAAATTTCTGTATACGATAATTCTCTCTCCAGGGAAATTAGCATAAGTCTCTGGTCTTATCACAGGACAAGCTGCTAAATATACATCTTTTACATCTTCAGCAGTAAGACCTTCAAATAGTTTAGACGTGGCAATCACCCTTTCCAAAGACGTGACCAAGTGAGGCTTAAGTTCATAATTTTTCATTACCCTTACTGACGCATCCACAGCACAGATAACCGACTTATCTTCTAAACCTCTTAATAGTTCTATATTTTTATTTAAGGACGGACCTGTAGCCACCACGATCCCAGGTTTACCTTTAAATTTATCTTTGAGATCTTTGATACCAGGATTTCTTATTATTTCATTGATATTTAGAAAGATATTTTCTATACCTATCAAAGAATCCCAAGGATCATTGCCGAAATGGAGCAGTACCTCCCTGATTGCGTCCTTTAGATGATTCATAATATTTTTATAGTAATAGGTATGAAGTTTTATAGAAAGTTTGTTATCGATAATATTTATAGCTTTTACATAAAGCTTTAAATTCCCCATCATCAATATATCATGAAAGTTTAAAAACATATTCTTATCAGGATCTCCAATAAAAAGAAAAACTCTCTGATCTTTTATCATCAGCTCATAGTCTATCATTTTCATTGCATGATAAAATGGCTCAATTTCTGGGTCTATCACAATATATACCGATTCAGGAACATTATAGTTTTGAAGCATCCCCATCAGCTCATATCCAAGCCCAAAACCAAAAAACAGATTTAGTATCGGTAAATGTACTTTATCCTTAAGATCCTGTAGAATAGGGGTCAAAGGATCATTATTATTGTAAGCCATCATATCCGATGACAAGTGCAAAAGATTTGGATATCTCTTTGGATGATTAGAAGTAATCACTTTATATTTGGAAGGGGAAAAATTTGCTAATTTTTCATAAATCTCAGGTCTATACTTTTTTAAACATTCCAAATTTTTTTTGTAAAAGTCCATACACACTCCAATTTTATTTTATGTATAATTCATGAAAGCAAAGATAATGCCAAAGATATGGGAAATTTTAAACTTTTAAAATATTACAGATCATCCAAAGTCAAGGGCTCTCCACGTTTTATATCTCTTTTTGCTCTTTTCCCCAAAAGCTCTTTGTAATATTTTGGATGAAGACCATACCCTGGCCTAATCGACCTTATATTTTTATCTGTAAATATCTCTCCCACTTTTATATCATCCACAGCGAAAAGACTTCTACTAAATATCCGACTCTTTTCAACTTTGGGGGATAGATCATATGTTACAGTGCCCAAAGCCTTTTCCACCTCCCTGATATTCTTTACCATCTCTGCAAACTCATTAGGCTCAAGGGAAAAAGCAGCATCGGGCCCGCCCAGCTTCCTATCAATTATGAAATGTTTTTCCACAACTCGAGCACCTAAGGCAACAGAAGCAATCGGTACTGAGATACCCAAAGTGTGATCTGAGATACCTACATTCACACCGAATCGGACTTTCATATCAGGTATTGTTAAAAGATTTGCCTCCTCTAAAGGAGCAGGATAGGAAGATGTACACTTTAGCAATGTGATCTCTTTACATCCATTATCCTTGCATGTATCAACGGCAAGCTGAATATCAGATAATGTGGCTATTCCTGTTGAGATTATTATTGGCTTACCTTTAGAAGCGATATATTCAATAAGCGGTATATCTGTTATCTCAAAAGATGCCACTTTATAAATAGGGACATTGAGGGTTTCGAGAAAATCTACAGCAGTTTTATCAAACGGAGTGGAAAAAAAGATGATACCAAGCTTTTCAGCTAAATCTTTAAGCTCATAATGCCATTCCCATGGGGTATAAGCCTGCTTGTAAAGCTGATAAAGGGTCTGCCCATCCCAAAGGGTCCCCTGTTTAATCTGAAAGTATTCGTTATTACAGTTTATAGTAATTGTATCAGGGGTATATGTTTGTAATTTTACCGCATCTGCACCAGATTCCTTCATCGCATAAAGAGTTTCTTTTGCAATTTTTATATCCTGATTGTGATTTGCCGAGAGCTCAGCAATTATAAAAACGTTTTTATCCAAAAGATTAGTCATATATTATCCCCTATTTTGTAAACTATATAAATATCCAACAAACATTTATCTAAAATAAACCTCAGAATCTTATCAAATAGATTTTAATCTTTCACTAAAATCTAAATAATATATCAGCTCTCTTCTACCACTTCTTATTATATTAATACTATTTCTAACCCCTTCGTTAAAAAGTAGATCCAAAACCCCCATATATGGCAAAAACTCACCAAAAAGTTGATTATACTTTGGATGATCGTAATTGTGATAATATAATTTAATATTCTCTCTTGTAAATGCACCACCAATAGTATCACGATCTATATAAACTGAAGAACCTTGTGGAGATATATATGTATCAGCTCCTATTTCTTTACATAATGCCGCCAGCAGATCATCTTTCTTGTAATTTAAATTTGATAAATCCGAGCTTTTAATAGTCTTAGTTTCTATTCCCAAGATATTTTTGATTTGTTCAATAAAATTGATGTTAAATTCAGATAAGATCTGAATTTCATTCATAATCAAGCTACTTACAAAAGGGAAGATATCGTCAAAAAATTTCGATTTTTTATAATTGTACTCAATAGCTTTTAAATGATCTCTTCTCCACCCATCTCCATTCACCAAAGCTTTATTTATTGTAATATCATCCCTTGGAGCTGTATGTTTTATTGGTATAGTTAAAAAAAAATCACCATTAGGGCTTTTTATCCTATTTCTCACCTGCCAACTTCTTTTAACCAATTGAACATTATCCAGATACACAAAACAATCAACTCTATCTATCAAATCGAAATACCCCAACCAAGGGTTATATGTGGGCTGCATTATTGCACAAATCATAAACTAAAATCGCCCCAAATAACTATATCAGCATTGAAAATCTTTCTATCACCATGGTAATTCTCCTCATAAAGATGAAAAGTCTTTAAATTATTTGATTTCAAATACTCTTTAATTAACAAAAAGATTTCAGCTTCTTCATATACTGTAAGATAATTATCTTTCTCATTTGTAATTTCACTTTTTATTATATATTCATTTTCACCTACTTTTTCTGATAAAGCCACCCTCATATCTCTTGGAGATCTAAATCTAATAAAGATTTTACCATTCGATTTTAAAAAAGACCTCAAATCCCAAAGAAGCTTTTTAAATTCTTCTTTTTTAATAAAATTTATAACATTAGGCAAAAGCAAAACATCATATTTAACTTCAGAGCTCAACAATGAATTAAGATCCCTAATATCACCGCAATAGAATTGGAAAGAATTGTCTGAATCTGTTTTAAAAAGATTTTCAAAATTATACCTAGCATTTTTAATTTCATCGTCGTTTATATCAATTCCAATAACATCATATCCGTAACTATAAAATAAAGATAGATTGTTACCGTTTCCACACCCCAGCTCTAATACATTTCCTGTAATTTTATCAAGTTTTTCTTTGAAAAAAAATTTTGTTACATATAGATCTGGATATTTTAAACCTTTAATATTACTTATTAAACTCTTCATACTAACCTCCTAAATGTTAACTTTAGTAAAAATCTACCAGATATTTTTTTAAATTTCTACAATATCGATAAGTTTTCTTGCTAAACATCACAAGATTTTTGCAATACAAACCAAATCATTACCACCATCTGCATAAGCAAGAAGATCCATATTATTTTGATCTGATAAAATCAGATTCTTTATAATAGATAGCGTAGAATTTTCCATAAAATTACATTTTACTTATTCACCCTCAGTTATGTTAACATAAATTTAAATAATTGTCAAGAATATCTTCGAAAAGGATTAATGTTATGAAATTGTAAAATACCATTTTCTAAAGGGCAAAGTCCATCTCTTTTCAAAATTTAAAATTCCGACGCTGTACTACTCCCATCGATACCATAAACACTAAAACCATCCAATTCTAAAGCCCACAAATTATTCTTAGCACCACCCCCAACCTCTAAAATTTTTACATCATTTTTGGACTTTTCTTTAAGGTAATATCTCAACACAAAACTGATTACCTTCTCATATGGAAATCTTGCTGATCTACCTTCTTTTCTTATATCTTCCCATAAAGTTTAAAACCACTCATAGATCACTTCCCTAAGGGTTTTATTATCCAGACTAAATTTTTCTAAAATTACTAAGAGGATCTAAATTCAATAGACTATTAAATTTTTTTAACAACTTTTCACTAAAAAGCTCTTCAGATATCATCGATATTCTTTCTCGCAAAAGGTCTGATTTCTCTTTTCTATTCTTATATGATGAAAGCTTTAAAATCTTACTTTTGATGTTAGACAACGGTTCATTCCACCATCCTACATTCTCCACTAGCCCCAATTCCTCAAACTTCTTCACATTACCTATCTGATTCTCTGCTACTATCACTGCTATTGTTGGCACACCCACCCTTGCAAGTTCATAAAGGGTCTGACCACCAGCAGAGATGGCAATATCGCTATCCAACATAATATCCCTAATCTTTTTACCATCTGGATGGTATACCAAAAACGTTTTATTATCAACATATTTTTCTATCTCATCTATATTCCTAAATCCTCTCCCTATTATCACATACTTTTTTAAATCAGGATACTCCTCTACAAGAAAATTTAAAACCTTAGGAGTCATATTTTTCACATCATCACCACCGAATGTGATCATTATACTTTCCATATTTACCCTAATCTCTTTTTCAGGGAGATCCCAAAATTCCATTCTCAGTGGTAAATATTCCATACCTAAGAGATATACGATATCACCCCTCTCAGGGTAATTTAGATCTTTTGCATGGATATTACCATTTATCACTACACCCCTCGGGTACTCCAACCTATTGTTGTCGTCGTAATAAACGGGAAGTTTTACAATATTACTAATTTCTTCATACAAAGATTTATCTGCCAAATAACTATCAATAATAGCAATATCAGCACCTTTTATAAGGTCGAATAACCTTGCTTTATTATCAATCCAATCAAAAATCTCACACTCTGCTTCTTTAATAATATCTTCAACAAAATCATCACCATTAACTATAAACTTCGGTGTAATACCTCTTACTTTGAACCCTTGATAGACAGCATACATTCGTGTCAGATGCCCAAAACCTATATCTGATCCACCTTCTGTAATTATATATATCTTCATACAATTATCACCGATAATTAATTATACTATACAAAATTACATACCATCAACGAATTTTCTAATTATATCGGCACTTCCATCTAAATCTTGCAACTTCAAAATCTTTATAGCCTCTTTAAGCTCATCTTTTAAATCAAAAAAGTGCTTTTTTTGGACTACTTTTTTATTTATAATTTTCAACCAAGGTTTCGACCTAAAGAGATGGACAACATCACCTGCTAAAAAATATTGTTCCTTTTCGAATAAAAAGTCAAACACAGCACACAATAAAGCGTAATCCTCTTCGGTATCCAGAGTAATCCTTATATCAGGAGCATACAACTCCTGAGGTGCCTCAAACGATGATATCTTAAACATATCACAATGAGTGGTGGAAATGTATGGGCAAACATGCTCCCTTTCAAAACTATCTTTTGCTTGTAAATGAGCCTTCTCAAGGGCTGAAAAAGATATCACCTCCACATCAAGCCCATGTGGAAAGGTGGGTTTTATAGTATTGGATGTATAATCGGCGTTATCCTTTAGATGTAATTCTATAACCTTGTCGATTATCTGCCAGTCTATACAAGGGCAATCAGAGGTAATTCTTACTATCAAATCGATAGAACTTTCCTTTGCTGCATTGTAATATCTACTAAGCACATCCTCTTTACTTCCCCTAAACCATTTAACACCCTCTTGTTCGGATATATCTATTATCTCATCATCGGCAACATCATTTGTGGTAGCAACGATCAATTCATTGATCATGCTGGACTTAAGGGTTCTTCTTATGACCTGTTGAAGAACTGTAATACCACCCCCAAAAGGTAATTTGAGTAAAACTTTTTTTGGAAGCCTCGTGGAAGAGCTCCTCGCTTGAATAATAGCCCCAATTTTCATAAAGATTTAAACACCCCATACGTTTTATCTATTACATAACTTATATCTTCCTCCGTCATTGCCGGATAGATAGGTAAACTAATCTCCCGCTGATAAAAATCCTCGGCATCTTTACAGATCCCCATTTCATAACCCATTGACTCGTAAAATGGATGATGGTATACAGGGATATAATGCACCTGCACACCGATACCATTCTTTCTTAGTAATTCAAAAATCTCTTTTTTGAGATCTTTATATCTATCTTTTAGCCTAATCGGGTAAAGATGATATGAATGAAAAGCATACCCCTTTTCTAAAGGTATATCAAAATAGACGTTTCCTTTAAAATGGGAATTATAAATATCTACTATTTCTCTTCTTTTCAATACAAAACGATCCAATTTGTTTAGCTGACTTATCCCAAGAGCTGCCTGAATTTCAGTCATTCTGTAATTATATCCCAAAAACTGCATTTCGTAATACCAATCCCCATCAAACATATAATGATACTTGTTAAACTTCCTTTTCTCTTTTGTAATCCCATGATTTCTAAATAAAAGCAACTTCTCATAAAGATCATAATCATTTGTGAGCACTGCCCCACCTTCACCAGTGGTGATATGTTTTACGGGATGGAAGCTAAAAACCGTCATATCAGAAAATTGGCAAGATCCTACTTTGAATGTTAAACCATTGGTTGTATATCTTGCACCGAGGGCGTGACAGGCATCTTCGACCACCTTTAGCTGATATCTATCTGCAATATTCCTGATTTTTTCCATATCACAAGAATGACCAGCATAGTGGATCGGAACGATAAGCTTTGTCTTTTCAGATATTTTGTCTTCAATCAAATCCACATCTATGTTACCTGTATCTGATTCCACATCTACAAACACAGGCTTAGCTCCCAAATAGATCCCTGCATTCGACGTAGCCACAAAGGTCATCGCAGATGTAATAAATTCATCATCTTTTGATAATCCAGCTACAAAATATGCCCCATGCAAGGCAGATGTGCCACTATTAAAAACCACTGCATATTTCGAGCCACAATATTCAGCCAAACCATCTTCAAACTGTTTTACCTTAGGACCTTGGGTTAAAAAATCTGACTTTAATACCTCTACAACAGCATTTATATCTTCATCATCTATATATTGCTTTCCATAAGTGATATATCGATACTGAGTATTTAAGTTTGTTGGTTTATCATCTGTTATCATTTAAATACTCCAACATTTTAGATTTCAAAATTAAGCTCTTTTATAATCTTTATCAATTCTTCTTTTGTTAGCCACCAATTATTATTATCACTTCTGTAAGAAAAGCCCTCCGGAAGAGTCTTACCACCAACACCAAATTCACTTGGCGCTTTCCAATCCAAAAATTCTGGAATAATCCTATAATGATCTTCATATTCCCTCGTATGCCTTGCATCATCCTCAGGGATCATAACCTCATGTATCTTTTCTCCAGGTCTAATACCTATCTCTTTAATCTCTGCCTCCGGTGCAATAGCTTCAGCAAAATCGATCATCTTCATACTAGGTATCTTAGGAACAAATATCTCCCCACCAGTCATATACCTAAAAGCCTTTACCACAAGCTCCACCGCCTGTGGTAATGTAATCCAAAACCTTGTCATATCCCTGCGGGTAATCGTTATCAAACCCTCCCTCTTCTGCTTTAAAAAAAGAGGTAATACTGACCCTCTGCTACCCAAAACATTCCCATACCTTACAACGGCAAACCGTGTAATTCTACCTCCAGCGTAAGCATTCCCAGCCACAAAAAGCTTGTCAGAGCATAGTTTTGTAGCTCCATACAGATTTATCGGTATTGCAGCTTTATCTGTGGAAAGAGCTACAACCTTTTTCACATTGTTGTCAATACAAGCCTCAATAACATTTTGGGCACCCAAAATATTAGTTTTTATAACCTCAAAAGGGTTATACTCCGCAGCTGGCACCTGCTTCAATGCAGCGGCATGTACAACATAATCTATACCATAAAAAGCTCTATAGAGTCTATCCTTATCCCTTACATCACCTAAAAAGAACCTCAAACGCCTGTCATTACTAAATTCTTGGGCCATCTCATACTGTTTAAATTCGTCTCTACTCAATATCACTACACGTTTAGGCTCACATTTGGTCAATAGATATTTTACAAACTCTTTTCCAAAAGATCCGGTGCCACCGGTTATCAGAATATTTTTATCCTTAAACATCATTTCCCCTTGATCCTTTCAAAGCTAATCTGGATCTTCTGACCGTTAAAGTATGATGTAATATCAAACCTGTCACTTTCATTATACATTTTATTGAAAACTTTTTTCAACTCTTTTGTAAAAAGCATCAAAGAAAATTTTCTGCATCCTTTCATAAAAACCTCCTTAAAGGTTTTTAAAGGTATCTTTTCAATTACCATGCCAAAAGATCGGGAAATTTTATCCTACCGTGTAAAAAAAGGCGGGGTATACCCGCCCATAATCTCACTTAATCGATGCTAAAATTAAATCTTTATACTTTCAGTTTTCTTTACAATTGTCACTTTACCTGCTTCAAATTTGATTTCAACTGCTCCGTAGTAATCCGTATTAAACATTTCCCTCAACATTTCATAAAGTTTGGTAAGCTGAGATTTTTCTTTATTTATATTGTTGTTTTCACTTTTTCTAACTACTGCAGACATAACTTACCTCCATTTTTTTAATTTTTTAAATTATCAAACTATTTCAAAAGTTGTAAAGCCATCTGTGGAATCTGATTGGCCTGGGCCAGCATAGCCATACCAGATTGCCCAAGAATCTGAAATCTTGTGAATGTAGCCATCTCTTCAGCAACATCAAGATCACGAATTCTTGATTCAGAAGCGGTCATATTCTCCTTTGCCACTGTCAGATTGTTAATTGTGTGTTCAAGTCTGTTGATCTGGGCACCTATAGTAGCTCTGATTGTCACCACCTGACTCAAAGCATTGTCAATATCCGGAATTGCCTTCTGGGCAAGAGACTGGGAAACAAGGTACACATTTTCGATCCCAAGCCCTTTCACATCCAGCTGAGGTATAGATACCGAGAGACTCTGCCCTTTGTTTGGCCCTATTTGTAGATCAGTGGAATTATCCACCACATGGAGGTAATATTTCTTGGTGGAAGCATTAGCATTTTCTTTAAATTTCAATGTATTGTTTGTGGAATCCCATTCAGCAGATACGTTTGCCCTTGAATCTATTACGAGTTCTATACCATTGATCACGCCATTTACTCTATCATTACCTGTCTCATCTGTACCTATTAGATTACCGGTGTGGGCATCTTTGATGGTTACAAGGGTGGTGTTGTTTTCTGATTTCTGAATTTCAGCTAAAGAAAGCGCATTAAGGAGTCTCTGATCACCACTGAAAGCTATCTCCCCCTGCTCTCCCGCAAGAGCTGTCTGAATTATAAAGGTACCTTTTACTGTTCTTGCTCCATCAGTTGTCGGTGTAGAGATATAATCCACCAAATGAGAATTTACAAGAGCATCATCAGATCCTAAACCAAGTTTATTTACGATTGCATCCGTCATCTTGTATTCGAAATCTGATACGGTGTCATCAGCTTC
>PNIN01000016.1:0-7500 GCA_002878065.1 Calditerrivibrio nitroreducens | reverse complement strand
AACCGTATGTATCAAAACCATATTTTTCAAGTAAAACAAATCTATATTCGATTATGTTTACTTTTCCTATAATAGAGGGTGAAAAGATAAAGTTTGTTGTGGGTGGTAGTATAAATATTCAATCATTCACTAATCCAATAGGTGCATTACAGAATCATAAAATTGGTAAAAATGGCTACTATTATATATACGCAAAAGACAGAACTTTTATATTTCATCCGGATAATTCCCGAATAGCAAAAGATGATGTTCCAAAAGGAGTAAATCGACTATTTGATGCCGCATTAAATGGCTTTGAAGGTTTTGGGGAAACGGTAAATTCAAAAGGGTATAGATATTTAGCCACATTTATTCGTATCAAAAGTACAGATTGGATATTGGGTGGTAACTATCCTATAAATGAGGCCCTACAGCCGTACGATGAAATGAGAAAAAATATCATTTTATCTTTTGTGATCCTTTTTGTGATAGTTATTATCGGTTCATTTTTTGTTTTTAAATATTTCAATAGACCATTTCAGTATCTGTTGGATGTAGTTTCAAGTATCGATATAGAAAAGGAAGGTATCAAACAAATTGTGATGGACGACAGGTTTTCTTATTTAGAAATAGATTCTGTGGTGGATAAGATAAATAACCTACTTGATAAAATAGTTTTGTATCAAAATAGGATTGTTGAAATAGCTCAGAATGAAGCAATTAGCTTGATTGCTGGTGGTGTATTTCACGATATTTCAAATAGTCTAACAGCCGCAAATACTAGGCTGTATCTGCTTAAAAAATATAAAGATAATGATCCTAATACTAAAAAGATTTTATTAGAGCTTGAAGATATTATGAATAATATCACAGGACTTTCTAAAAAGCTTCTTGATTTGTCATCCACTACAGTTGGCAATAAAAAATTGATTAATATTAGAGATTTGATAGAAGGGGTAACAAAAATATGCAATTGTGATAAACATGCGGTGAAGATTGATATAGAGTCTACTAATGAACCATGGTTGGTCTATGGGGATGAGATATCCCTATTACAGGCATTTCAGAATATTATATTAAACGCAGTACAGGCAACTACGGATAAAAGCAGACCGATAGAGATCAAGATTAGCAATTTTGATAATAAAATGTCAATGTTGTCGGAGATTCCAAAAAAGAGATATCTGAAAATATCTATAAAAAACTATGGGGAGGAGATAAAAGAAGAGAACTTGAAAAAGATTTTTGAACCTTATTTTACCACAAAACCGGGAGGTTATGGAATAGGATTAACTGTGGCCAAAAAAATTATCATTGAGCATGAGGGGTATATATTTGTAAATAGCCGAAAAGATGAAGGGACAGAGTTTATAATTTATCTTCCATATTACGCAGAGAAGACGTTGGAAGAAGCTAAATCTATTAAAAATTAACCAACGATCTTTTTGGCTTCATCCCAGTATTTGTTGAGATCATCGATGGTGACGTCATCAAAAGTCAGGTTGTTTTCGTGTAGTTTTTTTTCAATATAGTTGAATCTTTTTAAAAATCTTTCATTTGTCTTTCTCAGGGACTCGTCGGGGTTAATTTTCACAAATCTTGAAAAGTTTATAAGAGCAAAAAAAAGATCCCCCAATTCATGGGATATCTCATCTTTGTTATTTGATGAAACCGCATCCATGAATTCTTTGAATTCTTCATTTACTTTTTGAAGGCAGTCATCGGCGGAGTCCCAATCAAAACCTACCTTTCTGGCTCTTTCCTGAAGCTTGAGGGCTTTTTGTATAGAAGGTAATCCATTTGGTATTTCATCAAGGATTGATCGATTCTTCTTCTCCACTTTTTTAATTTTTTCCCAATTTACCATTACTTCATCTGTGGATTCCACTTTTGTATCACCAAATACATGGGGGTGTCTTCTTACCAGCTTTTCGGAGATAGATTTAATTACATCATTAAGGGTGAAAAGATTTTTCTCTTCTGCGATGATAGAATGAAGAATTACGTGTAATAATAGATCACCGAGTTCTTCTTTGATGTTTTCTATATCTTTTTTGTCGATGGCATCCACAAGCTCAAAAACTTCTTCAATAAGGTATTCTTTGAGGGAGTATAAAGTCTGTTGTCTATCCCAGGGACAGCCATCAGGGGCTCTGAGCTTTTTTACAATATTTACAAGCTCTCTAAAATGTTTTTCCATATCCAAAAATAACATAATTAAAAATAAAATGGAAGAAAAAACTTGAAAAAAATATTAAAATAAAAGATTATATAATCAAACAATACCAAGGAGGACAGATGTCATCTTACGAAAATGTCAAATTTGTAAAGTTATCCAGCGGAGATACTGTAATAGGCATTATGGATGAAGAAAACAAAAAGCTCAATGATGTTGCGATGATCCAAACCATTCCCACCAGTGCTGGGATGCAGATAGCAATACTTCCTTTTGGATTCCCTTATGAGGATGAAATTGGTGGAAGTATAGATGCATCTTTTATAATGTATGAGTATAAGAAATATCCCGATGAGATTGTAAATAAGTATCTTGAAGCAAAGAGCAACATCAGAATTACATCAAGTCTTAATGATTTAGGTGGGCTTGGTGGTAAAGGTGGAAAGGGTGGCCTGATACTTTAATGAAAGAACGATGGAAGTTTCTGAATAAAAAAAAGATTTTTTCAGATAATATATTAGAGATAAGTCACCATTATTGGGAATTTACCGCAAAAGGGGTATCCACCCCTTTTACTTCAATTGATACAAATGATTGGGTTGTGATAATCCCCGAACTTCAAAATGGTAAAATAGCTCTTGTGAGGCAATTTAGGCCTATTGTGAATGAATGGACGCTTGAGTTTCCTGGTGGTGCGATAAATAAAGGGGAAAGCCATTTTAATGCAGCAAAGAGAGAACTGGAAGAGGAGACATCTTTAATAAGTGAACAACTGATATTGATATCTGCAATGAGGCCAAACCCTGCCATAATGAGCAATAGGTGTTATGTTTATCTTGCAAAAGATTGTAAACCAGATGGTAGATACAATTTTGACCCGTTTGAAGATATCACGGTAATCGATTATACTAAAAGTGAATTAGAAAGCCTTATCAAAAATGGGGAGATCATACATTCCGTTGTGCTGGGTGCTTATGCATGTTATAAGTTATTCGAGGTGAGCAATGGGTGAAAAGATCACTTTTGACACGACGATAGAAGATATAGTAAGGTTAAGTGGGGAAGCCGTAAGTTATCTTATGGAAAAAAAGATAAGGTGTATCCGCTGTGGAGAGCCGATATGGGGGACTCTTGGGGAGGTGCTTGAAGAAAAAGGTTTTTCCGAAGAGGAGAAAGCTAAAATTTTAGATGATCTAAATAGTCTCATCACTTAATATGTTTTTATCAAAAGATAGATTTATAGATCTATTCGATGAATTTTATAAAAGCCTAACCCCTTTCATTTTTTTAGTGGATTTTGATGTTCAAAATCTTTTTATAGCCCCATTGTCTGATTTAGAAAATAACGATGGGATACTTTTTGATTTCAAAGGTTACACGAATACAAACAAGTCAGTGGATGGTGATATGATTTCTCTAAAGAGATATCCAGTGCCATTGGATCTTTATCGTAAAAGCTTTGATTTAGTTCAAAAAGATCTACATTACGGTGATAGTTACCTGCTTAATCTCACTTTTCCCACAAAAATTGAAACAGATGCATCTCTTTTAGATATATTCCAAGGATCAAAAGCTCTTTATAAGATGAAATTTTATGATGAATTTGTATTTTTTTCTCCTGAGCAATTTGTGTGTATAAAGGATGGTAAAATATCCACCCATCCGATGAAGGGTACAAAGGTGAAGGTATCTGAAAGTTCTGTGTATGAGTTATTAAATGATGATAAAGAGTTGGCGGAACATATAACTATAGTTGACCTGATGAGAAATGACCTGTCTATGGTGGCAAAAAATGTAAAGGTTGAAAGATTCAGATATCTATCATACATAAAAAGCTACGGGAAAACTATTATCCAGACTAGCTCCGAAATATCGGGAGAGCTTACGGATGGATCAGTGGCGGAAAAGTTGCTAAGTCTTTTACCTGCAGGTTCCATCTCCGGTGCCCCAAAAAGAAAAACAGTAGAAATTATAAAAAGAGCAGAAATTGACAATAGGGGCTTTTACACAGGTATTGCAGGGGTATTTGATGGGGTAAAAATAGATTCATGTGTGATTATAAGATATATAGAAAAAAAGGGGGATAGCCTCTTTTATAGAAGCGGTGGTGGCATTACTGTGTATAGCAAATTAGAAGATGAATACAGGGAGATGATTGAGAAGATCTATGTACCGTGTGTTTGAGACGATAAAAGTAGTAGATGGAAAACCTCTAAATCTTTTTTATCACCAAAAGAGGATAGATTGGACATTCCAAAACTATTACAAATTTGTTCCATTTTTTAGCGTAGAAAAAATATCGGCTAATCTTACTTTTTCTGATGGGATCAATAGATTGAAGATAATCTATGATCCTTCAAATGTTGAAATTCAGATTTTTCCTTATAATAGAAAAAGGGTGGATTATTTTTATATTGTGGAACTCGATCATCTGGATTACAAATTTAAATATGAAAATAGGGATATCCTAGAACAGTATTGCACAGCGGATTATGGTGAGCCTATTTTTTTAATAAATGGCTTTATAACGGATACTACCTTTAGTAATTTAGTTTTTTTTGACGGACAGAAATGGTGGACACCTTCAACATATCTACTATGGGGAACTAAGAGGGAAGCATTGATAGATTCTAATAAAATTGGAGTTTCAGAAATAAGGTTTTCAGATTTAAGGTATTTTGAAAAGTTTTGCCTGATAAATAGTATGAACGAACTTGATGAATTTTCCTTCAGTATCGATTCCATAAGATATTGAAAAATTTTAAGAGATTTAAGGAAGATAGTTGAGCCTCTTTTCAAGCTTTTTCAATGGCTGTTGCCGGCAGAGACGGTACGGGGAATATTGCAGGTGTTGCAACTGCTATCGCAATGGGTGGCCCCGGTGCAATCTTCTGGATGTGGGTAATTGCTTTTTTGGGTGCCGGGTCAGCTTTTGTAGAAGCTGTGTTGGCAAAAATCTACTCATGGGGGGTAAATGGATAAACATCATAGCTATTCTTTTACTTCAAAAACCTGCCATAAAAGTATTAAAAGACTATGAGGACCAAAAAGCAATGGGGATAGACCCTGTGTTTGATCCAGAAAAATTAGGGATAAAAAATAGATCAGTCTGGAAATAATGAGATTATAGCTTGCAAATAATACCATTAATCATATTTTCATAAAGCCCTTAATGTATTCAGCTATCTCTTCAGGTTCCTCCATCACTTTTATTAATTCGAGATCTGTATCTTTTATAAAATTGTTGGTAAGCATCTGATCTTTTATCCAATCTATGAGTCCACCCCAAAACTTTGAATCCACAAGAATTAGCGGGAAAGGGAGAATCTTTTTGGTTTGTATAAGTGTGATGGCTTCAAAAAATTCATCCATAGTGCCAAATCCACCGGGAAAGATCACAAAAGCTTTGGCATATTTAACCAGCATAACCTTCCTCACAAAAAAATAATTAAAAGTAATAACCTTTTTGGCATAAGGATTTGGCTTCTGCTCAAATGGCAACTCTATATTTAATCCCACAGACATCCCACCAGCTTCACTTGCTCCCCTATTGGCGGCTTCCATTATACCTGGACCACCACCAGTAAGCACCGTAATCCCCTCTCTTGCTAGAATCTGTCCAAGTTTACGAGCTTTTTTGTAATCAGGGTGATCTTCCTTTATCCTTGCTGATCCGAATATACTAACAGCGGGCTCAATTCTTGATAGATTTTCAAACCCTTCCACAAATTCTGAAAGTATCTTAAAAACCCGCCATGTATCTCCTACCTTTATATCATCAATAAGGTACTGGTCTTTAATATAACCATTTCTAAAATTTTCCATGTATACCTTTCAATGTATCTTTTCAAATGTTAATTTAAGGGGATTGTAGCTGTATACCTCTCCCGTTTCAATTATGTAATACCAGCCGAGGATATGCAATTTCCCCTTTTTATACTTTTCTGCAATATAGTGATATGTGAGAAGATTTTGCATCTGATATACAACATTAGCCTGTTCAAACAACCATTCTTCCTGGGCATCGTCGGTACTATTCATATCACTCATAAGCTTTTTCACCAGATCCTCCACCGGCTTTAACTCCGAAACCCATTTCTGGACGTGAGGCAAATGATTAAGGATTTCTGGATTTCTGGCAGCCTTACAACCACCACAGTTTGAATGACCACATACGACGATCGTTTCAACCCCAAGCACCTCTACAGCATATTCTATAGCAGAAGTAGTGGCCAGAACCTCATTGGAATCTCTATATTTAGGGACGACATTTGCTATATTTCTTATAATAAAAAGATCACCTGGTTTGCTATTTGTAATTAATGTGGGTACCACCCTCGAATCGGAACATCCTATAAAAAGAGTATGCGGCGATTGAAAATCTTTTAGCTTTTCAAAAATCTCTCTGTGCTTTAAAAATTCCTCTTCCTGAAAATTTATAACACCCGAGATAAGCTTTTCCATTTAGTCTCCTTTTTCATGACATTATAGTATATGTGATTATAAGTCAAGCATTTTTGTGATTTTTATCTAATGGATGTTGACATTTAAAAAAATTAAATTATATTTAACATAATAAAGTTTCAAGGGGCTTGTTATGATAAAAACAACCAATTTAAACGTTAAAGAATTGATCCCTATAGTGGCACCTTATTATCTGAGGCAGATATTCCCCTTAAGTGAAGATGATGCCATTTTTGTGACAAACAGTCGTGAACAGGCTAAAAATATACTCTTTGGTGATGATAAAAGATTAATGGTGGTGGTTGGACCTTGCTCCATACATGACCCAATAGCCGCTATCGATTATGCCACAAGGCTTGTAAATCTTGCTGAAAAGGTTAAAGACAAGATCTTCATAGTAATGAGAGTTTATTTTGAAAAACCAAGAACTACTATTGGATGGAAGGGGTTGATCAATGACCCAGACATGGATGGCAGTCATTTGATATCAAAAGGGTTGGGAATAGCAAGAAAGTTATTGTACGATATTACAAAATTAAGATTACCTGTTGCCTGTGAGATGCTGGATACCATTACACCTCAGTACCTTTCTGATATGATTACTTGGGGGGCAATCGGTGCAAGGACAACAGAATCTCAGCCCCACAGGGAGATGGCAAGTGGTTTATCATTCCCGGTAGGGTTTAAAAACGGTACAGATGGTAATCTGAAAGTGGCGGTGGATGCCATGCTTACAGCCTTAAGACCCCATAGCTTCCTTGGTATAAATGGAGAGGGAAAAACTTCAATTGTAAAGACGACTGGCAATAGATTTGTACACATCGTATTAAGAGGTGGAGCAGAAAGACCAAATTATTACCCTGAAGACGTTAAGGAGGCGG
>PNIN01000032.1 GCA_002878065.1 Calditerrivibrio nitroreducens | reverse complement strand
GCCTGTAAAAGTAAAGGCTTTTGGTGGGTATCAAATGTACAAGAGATATTTTAATGCTGCTAATGCACAAGTTAATGAGAATTTATCGAGAAAAGATGAAAATATTTCAGCTTATGTGTTAGGTGCACTTGTAAAAGCTGATATGGGTGCTTTATTTGCCACAGCCTCAGGTTACTATGGGTCTAATACCGGGCTTATGGGGTATCAGGGGACTCAATCTGGTTTAAATAATACCGCTACACCAGGTTTTTATAACAACAATCTTGAAGATTCAACAGATTTTGGTTTTGCTGTTAATGCAGGATTTAAAGTTTCTGACAGCTTGATATTAGAAGCCGGCTACGGTTATGCTCAGGCTGATAGGGATGGCTATGCTAAAGAAGATGCCGCTCAGTCCTACTATGTAAACGCTACAGTTAAGCTTGCTAAAAACTTCTTCATCGTACCTGAAATCTCTGTAGAAGATAGGATGAAAGGCACATCTAATCAAGATCAAGGCAAAAAAGTATTTTATGGTGCAAAGTTCCAAGCTAATTTCTTGTAAATATCATTCCATTTGAGTTTATAGAGGGAGGCTTACGCATCCCCCTTTTTTGCGAGAAGGAATCTTTTTGTACTTAAATTTTTTACCAGTGTTTTTTATTGACAAGTTTGTAAAAGACATGTACAATTTAAAGATATAATATAAACTGGAGGTTGTGATGAAAAAACTAGTCGCTCTTTTGGCCATAGGCCTTATTTCGGGATCAGCATTTGCCGCTACTTATGATTTTTATGGTTCTGTAATGGTGCAAGCATTTTATGGCTCCCCTGACAAATATAAGTCTGGCATTGGGGAATCAGATACTGATCTTGAGTTTGGCACACAGGGTAATAGCAGAATTGGAGCTAATGTAAAGGCAAGTGATAAGCTTACAGCAAATTTTGAATTGGGGCTTGGTACATATGAGGATGGATCAAACAGAGTCTCAACACGTCTTATCTATGCTACCTACGATTTTGGTCCTTTAAAAATGAAGATAGGTCAGGATTATACCCCTACAGAAGCTGAGCCATTTAACCAAGTATATTTCCAGGATAACGCCCTTGACGGTTTTGGTGGGTTTTCTACAGGCAGAAGAAGCCAGATCGCTTTTACTTTTGGAGATTTTGAATTTGCAGTAGTAGCAAATAATCAAACTGATAAGAAAAATTTTGATGTGATCATACCTAAATTAGAAGCAGCATACAACTATAAGTTTGGACCTGCTTCAGGTAAGATTTTTGGTGGATATCAAACGTATAAATATGACAATGCCACATCAGATAAATCTGTAAATGCTTACGTTGCTGGTTTGACTACTGCTGTGGAATTAAATCCTGTAGTATTAAATGCTGTTGCATGGTATGGATTAAATACTGCTGATTATGGTGCCACCACTCAAGGTAGTTATGATGTTGTACATGATAAAGATAGTACTGATTTTGGAGTTTCTGCTGAACTTGGATTTAAAGCCACAAAAGATATTTTGTTAAACGTAGGCTATGGATACCAGAGAAGTGATAGCGATGCATTTATGAAGGCTGATGGTCAGCAATCTTACTATGCAAATGCTATAATTAATATTGCTAAAAATCTCTATGTGACACCAGAGGTGGGTGTATTGGATTATATGAAAAGTGCTACTGATCTTAAAGAAGGTAAAAAACTGTATTACGGTGTACAGGTTAAAGCTAATTTCTAAATTCATGCTTTCAGCTTAAAGATTTCAAGGAGGGGAAACCCTCCTTTTTTTTATATCATTGAACTAAATAGGTCAAAGTAAGTCAATTTAATATAGATTTTTCCACGTATGTATGTTATATGTGTAATAATAAATTAATGGGGTAGTGTATGAAAATGGCTTTGAGATTATCTTTTTTAGTTTTTGTAATGATGACATTTTTTACTCTAAACAGTTATGCTCGATTCGAAGGATTGATCAAATCCCTTGATGAATATTTTACATTCTCTTCTGGGATTGTGGTGGCTGTGGATAAAGAAAATGTGACGATCGATATCGGTGAAACTTCTGGAGCGTTTGTGGGTAAGATCTATAAAGTTTATCGGGATGGGGCGGAGATAAAGCATCCCATCACAGGGGCTATTCTTGGAAAAAAGAGGTCTTATGTGGCCACAATCAAGATTATTGATATATTTGATAAGATGTCAATTGGCAGTGTAATAGATAAAAAAGATGAAATTCATGTGTCTGATTCGGTGGTATCTGAAAGGCCGGTGAAGGTATCTTATGAGTTTTTAAATTTTGAGAAAAGGATTGAATATATTCTGAATGATGAATTGAGTAAAACTAATCTTTTAATTACCGATAAAAACTCTCCCACCAAGATAGTTTTTGAACAGCAGAAAGATGGTATTATAAAAGTTGATATCCTTGTGAATAATAAGACCATAAAAAACATATTCTTTGCTGATGTAAATATCGGAGATGAGAGGGGGAAAGCTTATGGAGCTACATCTGATCTTGTTAGAAGTGATTTGATGAGCTACGATCTTAAAACTATAGCAATTGGCTATGTCAAAAAAGATGGCAAGGAATATATCATAACAGCAGACAAAAAGACAGTATATATTTTTTATTTTGATGGGAAAGGGTTTAACAAAGTGGATGAGATAAAAGGTGATTTTAGTGATATTCAGAGTGTGGAGACAGCTGATCTAAATGGTAATGGTGTGGATGAAATCTATATCTCAAATGTGTATGAAAATAAGGAAGCAAGATCCTACGTATATGAATATTCCGAAGATGGAAAATTTAAGCAGATTGGTAAGACGATACCATTTTTGATCAGATCTATCATGGAAAATGGAAAGAAGAAGATAGTAGTGCAGAGGGTATCAAGAGGTGGCGAGTATCTTGGTGGTATAAGTTATCTAAATTATGCCGGTGGTGAATTTAGCAGAGGGGAAGCAATAGATAATTCAGAAAATCTTGGTATCTATGGATTTGGATATTCAGATATAGATGGTGATGGTAAAAAAGAGCTGATCTGGGTGGATGATGAATTTAGATTAAGAGTTTATAAAGGAAAACAGGAGATCTATAGATCTGTGGAAATATTCAATCAGACACCACTTTATTTCCTTATGAATCAAGAAGTGTTGCTGAAAGAGCAAAAGGGATATGGTCCGGCGGATAATCCGATAGAGCTTAAATCTTATCGTAAGTATCTAAAAAATAGAATTTTTATAAATGAGAAGAATGAATTGTTTTTATTAAAAAACACCCCTTCATATAAAAATTTACCTATGTTAGAAAAATTCAATGATTCATCTGTGGGTAGGTATGTATGGCAGGCAAAAATGATAAGGAAAAGCTGGGAATCAGATCTCTTTGAGCCTGTAATTGTTGACTACTATGTGGTGGAGAAATATGGTAAATATTATGCTTATGCCCTAAGAAATACAAATCCTGGAGATAAAGGTGGACTTTTGAAATCTATTTTTAACACTGCAAAAAGTGAAATTATATACATCGAAATCAAATAATTTAAGGGGTGGGGTGACTCACCCTTTTTAATTACTATGTTGCGTATTGCAACTATTGTATATGTTTTGATTACCATGGCGCATTATTTAAGATATGGCAATATGATATACGTGTTGCTTTTTGTTTTGTCTGGGGTGGCTATTTTTTTTAGAAATAAATATTTGAATTTTATTGTTATTTTTTTTCTTTATGTGGGTTTGGTGGAATGGGTCAAGACTTTTTATGGCATATTCATCTATAGAATGATGTATCATTTACCTTACTTTAGGCTGACTGTGATATTTTCAGCGATATTGGTTTTAAATATATGGCTTATTTACAAGTATATTAGGCAAATATGGAAACGAAATTATGGGGATAAAAGTTGAATTTTAAAAATTTTGTGATATATTTGTAATATGATTATCGATAGGCATATTGGGCTTTATACAGATCTATACGAGCTTACAATGGCTCAAGGGTTTTACCTGATGGGGCAGGGTGAGAAGACTGCTGTATTCGATTATTTCTTTAGAAAATCCCCCTTTGGTGGTAGTTTTGCAGTATTTGCAGGTCTTGACGATTTACTGGAGCTGATTGAAAACTTCAGGTATGACAGCGAGGATATCGAATATCTTAGAAAAATTGGATTTAAGGAAGATTTCTTAAATTATCTCAAAAATTTCAAATTTACCGGTGATATATACTCTGTGGCGGAAGGGGAGGTGGTTTTCCCGTATGAGCCACTTTTCCGGGTACATGCTCCACTTATCGAGGCCCAAATCCTTGAGACAATCGTATTAAACATTTTAAATTTTGAAACCCTTATAGCCACAAAGGCTGCCCGTATGAAAATTGCCTCAAAAGGGAAGATGGTGATAGACTTTGGGCTTAGAAGGGCACAGGGGTTTGGGGGAATACATGCCAGCAAGGCGGCTGTGATTGGTGGGGCTGAGACCACTTCAAATGTGTATAGCTCGATGCTGTTTGGCCTTACGCCAGCTGGTACAATGGCACATTCCTGGATACAGAGCTTTGATTCTGAGTATGAGGCTTTTAAAACCTTTGCGGATATATACCAGGACAAAACGGTACTTTTGCTTGATACCTATGATACCCTGAAGAGTGGTATTTTAAATGCAGTAAAGGTGGGTAAGTATCTGGAAAATCAAGGAAGAAGATTGTTAGGGGTAAGGCTGGATAGTGGGGATCTTCTCACTTTATCAAAAGAATGTAGAAAAATTCTGGATGAAAATGGACTCGATTACGTAAAAATAGTGGCAAGTAATATGCTGGATGAATACAGAATAGATGATCTAATGCAGAAAGGTGCACCAATAGATATTTTTGGAGTGGGGACAAATCTGGTGGTGGGTAGGTCGGATGCTGCTTTAGATGGAGTTTACAAGCTCATTTCCATAGATGGTGTGCCAAAGATGAAGATCTCAAACGATCCGGAAAAAGTGCTTCTACCTGGTGTTAAAAATATTTTAAGGTATTACGATGAAAACGGTCTATTTAAAAAGGACCTTGTGGTGCTGGAGGAGAAATTAAAAGAACAGGGTGAAGCTGAAGAGATATTGCTCAAGCCTGTTTTATCTTCAGGTAAAAGGATTCATACGAGGAAACCCGTAAAATCGATTGTTGAATACGCAAAAAGTAGGATAGAAAAGTTGCCAGATTCTTTAAAGAATATCTACAAACCTCAGGTTTATAATGTGTCTGTATGTAATAGTGTCTTAAATCTTAGAAATAGTATGATAAAATCTCTTTCAGGGGGGTTTGATGAGAGCACTTTTAATAGTTGATCTGCAAAACGATTTTTGTCCTGGTGGCGCCCTTGCCGTGCCGGATGGGGATAAGATTGTCCCTGTGATAAATTCTATTATGGATAAGTTTGATCTTGTGGTATCCAGTCAGGATTGGCATCCGGATGAAGGGGAACACTTTAAAAAATGGCCACCACATTGCATTCAGAATACCAGAGGGGGAGATTTCCATCCAGATTTAAGATCAGATAAAATAGATATAAAACTTTTAAAGGGTACTGATGGATCTGATACAGGTTATTCCGCCTTTGAAGCTACCAATATCGATCTTGTGAAATTGCTGAAGGAAAAAAATATAGATAAACTCTACATCACAGGACTTGCTACGGAATACTGTGTAAAAGCTACGGCTATTGATGCTGCAAAAAATGGATTTGACACATATTTGATCGTGGATGCCACAAAGGGACTTGATGAAGAAAAATCGAGAAAAACAATCGAAGAATTAGAAAAGATCGGGGTTAAGCCGGTAGTTTCTACGGAAATATTATAGGCTATTTTCTTTTAAAGTTGATAGATAGCTTATAAAGGCCTTTTCAAATCTTTCCCTGAGGGTTTGATCTTTTATCACTGAGGATAAATTTTTAGCCTGTTGGGTCATTTTTTCGGTGATCTCAACCGGATGAGGCAGTTCGTTTTCCTTCTTTCGGTTTAATTTTACCACAAATTTTACATCGATTACAAAATTGTAGCCGTAAGAGTGAAGTCTTTGTAAAAATTCTCCTTTCATAAACGAAAATTCATTCATCCATATATTATCCGACACTGCTATGATAAGCTGATTGTTTGATAATTTTATCGGAATGGAGTTTCTTCCAATGAACTCCCCCATTATCTTTGTCCAGTTTGCAGAAAGTCTAAAAATCTTCAATAAATCCGGAGTTAAAAGATCTTCGCCAAGGATTTCGTGAAATTTTTTCATATCTTTATCTACATCGAAAAAATTAGAATATCAAGGGGGATGATTTCATATATTTTTATCTGAAATAAAACGAACTTATTTTGAATTATAAAGTCTAAAAAATAACTGTAAAAATTGTAAATACTGGTCAATTAGATTGACAACTTGCTAAATGTTTGTTAGTTTGAATTAATTAATTTTTTTGAGGTGAAAAAATATGAAGAAAAAAAAGATTGTTGTAGTGGTTGGTCTAATTATTTTATCTGCCATTATTTTTATAATGGTTTCTGGTTTTAAACAGAATACGATTTATTACATAGAGGTGCATGAGCTTCAGCAGAATCCAGATAAATTCACAAAGAAAGGGATTAGAATAAGTGGTGATGTCCTTGATGGGTCTGTGAAAAAAGATGAGATAAACAAACATCTCGAATTTATTATGATTGACAAAACTGGTGCAAAAATGAACGTAGTATACAATGGGATTATTCCGGATGCCTTCAAAGAGTCTATTCAGGTGATAGTTGAAGGTAAATACGACAAGAATACAAATACATTTACGGCAAATACACTACTTGCAAAATGCCCATCAAAATATGAGGCGGAAGTAGAAAAACAGAAATAGAGGGGTATATTAATGGGAAAAATAGGTTTTTTATTGCAGTTTTTTAGCTTTCTGGCAGGTTTATCTGCTATATTCTTTTTGGTATCAAATCTATTAAACAAAAAAGATTCAAATAAGAAGTATGCTGAGTATTCTATCATCCTTCAGGCTTGTTTGACCACTATGGCTTCAATTGTTTTGGTTGTGGCTCTTGCCAAAAGCGATTTTACTATCGAATATGTTGCCCAGTATACCGATAGAAGCCTACCTTTTATTTACAAGATAAGTGCATTTTGGGCGGGGCAGGCGGGATCACTGCTATTCTGGGGATGGCTGGTATCCCTTGCCGGAACAATAGAAGTTTTTAGAATAAAGAATAAAGATGATTATAAAACTGCTGTACTGCTTATGGTAAGTGTTACTACGACATTCTTTCTTATACTGACAAATTTTTTAACGAACCCATTTAATACACTCGACTTTGTGGTGCCTGATGGAAATGGGATGAATCCACTTCTACAAAATCCAGGCATGCTTTACCATCCTCCCACATTGTACCTTGGATTTGTTGGGTTGACAATTCCATTTGCCCATGCTTTTGCAGCCCTTGTGTCTAAAAATTTGGGGCCAAATTGGGTCAAAGATGTTAGAAGTTGGACAATTATCAGCTGGGTGTTTTTAACAATAGGTATTGTATTAGGTGGACAGTGGGCTTATGTGGAGCTCGGCTGGGGTGGTTATTGGGCATGGGACCCAGTGGAAAATGCATCCCTTTTGCCATGGATAACTGCCACCGGATTTCTCCATTCGGCCATCATTTATGAAAAAAGAGACAAACTAAAATTATGGACTTTCCTTCTTGCCTGGATCAGCTTTGAATTGTGTATCTTAGGGACATTCATCACACGTAGCGGAATAATAGATTCCGTCCACAGTTTTGGTAAGTCATCTCTTGGTATATTTTTTGTGATCTTTATGATTGCTACTTCTGTGGCTTTTTTCTATTATATATGGAAAAATAAAGCCAGAGTGGATGAATCTTCTGAAATAAATTTAGTATCAAAAGAGGGGTTATTCTATTTTTCCAACTGGATATTTTTTGGTTTAATGTTTGTTATTCTTTTTGGAACTACCATGCCGATTTTTACTCAGATTTTTGCAAACAAATTTACGGTTGGGATTCCTTACTACAATATGGTTTCAACCCCATTCTTTATGTTAATGCTTATTTTAAGCGGTATCGCCCCACTTATGCCGTATGGGCAGTCAGATCTTAAGGAGTTGGTAAAGATATCTCTACCATCATTTATATTTGCGGTTGTCTGTACAATTGGAATGTATTTTATGGGGTATAAAAAAATTGTACCTTTACTTCTTTTTATGTTTACCTTTTTCTCATTTTTTACTATTCTTATACAGATAGTAAAAGGTATAAAGAAAAATGGCTTTGGTGCTATTTTCAAACATAGAAGGTTTTACGGCGGGCTTGGGACACACTTGGGTGTGGTAATAATGGCTTTTGCAGTTATTGCGTCATCATTTTATCGATATGAAATAGAAAAGGTGGTAAAACCTGGGGAAAGTTTTAATTTTGGACCCTACACACTTCAGGTGGGTGATTTTAAAGTTGTGGAAAAAGAAAATTATACCTCAGTGATGACTCCCACGAAAGTTTTAAAAGGTAATAATTATATAGTGACCATGATCCCTGAAAGGAGATTTTACAACAACAATCAGGAGGCTTTTGCTGAGGTGGGTATATATACACAGCCGGTGGGGGATCTCTATATAATCCTTGCCTCCTATTCAATGAACGAGCAGGTGATCGGGCTGCAGGTGGTGTGGGAGCCTTTTGTCGTATGGATATGGATTGGGTGTGCAGTTATGGTGCTATCCGCACTACATGGGGTATTTGGGCGTAAAAGTGAATAGTAGTCTTATTACTGTCGATCAGCTAAAAAAGAAATACGGTGAAAATGAAGCCCTCAAGGGGGTTTCATTTTCCCTTGCGGAAGGGGATTTTTTATCGATATTTGGCCCAAATGGTGCTGGTAAATCAACCCTTTTAAAACTTCTTTCAGCACAAACAAGGCCAAGTGGTGGTAAGATATACTACGGTGAAACTGAAATAAAGGATCTCACCGATGATTTTAGGACAAAATTCGGTGTTATTTCACATCTCCCTTTTCTATACGATAGCCTATCCGCTTATGATAATTTGAAATTTTATGCTAAACTTTACGGTGTGGAAAATATAGATTTCAGGATTAAAGAGATCCTTGACATTGTGGAGCTTACACATAGAAAAAATGATCTGGTGAGGAATTTTTCAAGGGGGATGTTGCAACGGCTTTCAATTGGAAGAGCTCTGATACATAATCCGGATATCATCTTTCTTGACGAACCTTATACTGGATTAGATCAACATGCTTCAAATATTCTTACACGAATTCTCAAGGAGCTTTTTGCTCACAGAAAGACAATTTTAATGGTAACCCACAATCTTGCTAAAGGTTATGAACTATCATCCAAGCTTGCAATAATCAGAAGAGGTGAAATGGTATTTTTTAAAGATAAAGATGATGTGAATGACTATGAGTTTGAAGATATTTACATCTCTTTGGTTTCGTAAAAATGGTGAGATATTTTAAAACGGTTTATCATATAATAGAAAAGGATCTTTTACTTGAACTTAAGAGTAAAGAAGTAATAAATTCCATGCTTATCTTCGCCCTTCTTGTGGTGGTAGTGTTTAGTTTTATCTTTGAACCAGGGGCGGAATATAAAAACGATCTTGCGGCAGGTATTTTGTGGATGTCTATCATTTTTTCTGGTATACTTGGACTTAATAAATCTATGATGAATGAGATTAATGGTGGTAATTTAAATGCACTTTTATTAGCTCCGGTGGACAAAAGTGCCATCTTCTTTGGTAAGGGATTGTCAAATTTCCTTTTTATGCTTATTATGGAAGTGATCATAATTCCGATATTTGTGGTATTTTATGATGTACCGATAATGAATAATTTATTGTTTTCTATTATTACATTGTTGCTTGGAACATATGGATTTGCAATATTAGGGACACTATTTTCTATTATATCTGTAAAGTCAAAGACAAGGGAGGTAATGCTACCTATACTTTTACTTCCCATCATAATTCCTGTGGTGCTTTCTGCCATTCAAGCAATGAATATATTTCTAAAAGGGGATGATATCTCTGAGTCATTTAAATGGTTGCAACTTCTTTTGGTTTTTGATATAGTCTTTACACTTGTGATATATGTTATATTTGACTTTGTGATAGAGGAATAGATTATGAATAGAATAATGAAATCTGTTGATACTCTTGCAATTGTGGGGATAATAATTGCCCTTTATTTTGCATTCATCTATGCACCCACAGAAGCAGTTATGGGGGCTGTCCAGAGGATATTTTATTTTCACGTTTCATCGGCGTGGATAGCATTTTTTGCATTTTTTGTTACATTTATTTGCAGTATAGTGGTTCTCATAAACAATAATCTTTTTTATGATGATATTGCAGAATCTTCCGCAGAAATTGGTGTCATATTCTGTACAGTTGTTTTGATCACAGGCCCAATATGGGCTAAACCGGCGTGGGGAAAATGGTGGACATGGGATCCAAGGCTTACAACAACACTTATACTTTGGTTTATATATATAGGTTATATTATGTTGAGGAAGTTTGTGGAAGAGGAGGATAAAAAAGCTAAATTTGCAGCGGCGCTTGGGATTATCGGCTTTATAGATGTGCCTATTGTGTTTTTATCTATAAGATGGTGGAGGACTATACATCCCAACGTCTTACAACAGGGTGGTGGTGGGCTTCATCCTGATATGCTCACGGCTTTGATTGTTTGCGTGGTGGCCTTTACCCTTTTATATATAAGTATGCTTATGAAAAGGGTTAATATTGGTGTTTTACAAAGAAAGATCAATTTGATAAAAAGATAGATTACGAGGTAGGTATGAAAAACTTTGAATTTCTCTTTGCAGCCTATGCTGTGATATGGATATTGCTGGGCGGGTATTTTTTTAGATTGAATAATAAATTAAATCAGATCAGCCGTAGATTGGATCAATTGGAAGTACAGAAGGTGGATAAAAGCAAGAATTAAGTCAGTTGTATCAAGATAACTTTTCCCACTCAAAATTTACGATA
>PNIN01000075.1 GCA_002878065.1 Calditerrivibrio nitroreducens | reverse complement strand
TTTCTATGTTTGATAAAAAGTCGGAAATCTTCGATAATAATCGGTTATCCAGGTTTTGCTGACCAGATATGATACGGACAAAATCTTTATGAATATTTTTAAGAAGAAGCAAAGAGAAATTATATCCTTTAAGATGAAAAAATCCCCTATTGGATTTGTAATGGAAGCTTGCTTGGATAGTATCTCCATCAAAAGAGCTATCGATATTAAGGTTTAGTGACTCTATCAGGCTTAAATATTTATCCATAATTATACTTATAAGGTGATTGTTTATAAAAATCAAGTGGTTAAAAATTCAAAAAAATTATTGCAAATAATTTGATTTTCTGGTATAGAATTTGCCCATTTCGCACGCTGGTTGAATCTGCTTATAGCTTGTGCTCTTTTAAAGGGTGCTATGGCAGTCAGCGGAGGAAAAACAAATAGGAGGATTTATGTCACATATTTCAATGAAAAGCCTTTTAGAGGCTGGAGTGCATTTCGGGCACCAGACTAAGAGATGGAATCCAAAGATGAGTAAGTATGTCTTTGGAAAAAGAAACGGGATCTACATAATCGATCTTCAGAAAACAGTTCAGTGTTTTAACCAGGCCTATGAGTTTGCAAGGGATATGAGCAAACAGGGGGCAAAATTTCTCTTTGTTGGTACAAAAAAGCAGGCTCAGGAAGCCACAAAGGGTGCTGCTGAAAGATGCAACAGCTTTTACATCCACAACAGATGGTTGGGTGGAACACTTACAAATTTTGAAACCATCAAATCAAGGATCAAAAGACTCAAAGAGCTTGAGGAGATGTTTGCGTCTGGGTATATCAATAGGTTCCATAAAAAAGAGATTTCTATGATCAAAAAGGAGTATGATAAGCTTTATAAAAACCTTGCTGGTATAAAAGATATGACTGATATTCCTGATGTTATGTTTGTTATAGATATAAAAAGGGAACAGAATGCCATTGCCGAAGCAAAAAAACTTGGTATCCCAATAATAGCAATAGTAGACACAAATTGTGATCCAGATCAGGTGGATTTCCCAATTCCTGGAAACGATGATGCCATTAAGGCATGCCAGCTCATTGCTGATAGAATCGCGGATGGAATCAATGAAGGTAGACAGATGAGAGAAGAGGATCTCGTTACAGAGATTAGATCTGCATCTGTTGAGGAAGAGGACATTCCTGTTGATCAAATAATAAATTTCGACAATATCGACGCAAAACTTGAAGAATTTGAGGAGGAATAATAATGGCTGAAATCACTGCTGCATTGGTTAAAGAATTAAGAGAGAGAACCGGAGCCGGTATGATGGATTGTAAAAAGGCTCTGGCTGAAACAAATGGCGATATAGAGCAGGCTATTGAATATTTGAGGAAAAAAGGGTTATCATCTGCCGCCAAAAAGGCTGGTAGAATAGCCGCAGAAGGTCTCATTGTAGATTATGTTGAGGGTAATACTGGTGTAATTGTTGAAGTAAACAGTGAAACAGATTTTGTTGCCAGAAATGAAGAGTTTGTAAACTTTGCTAAAGATGTGGCAAAAACTGTGGTTAAAAACAACGTAAATACAGTAGAGGAGCTACTTGCTTCACCATTTGTTACTGGTGAAACTGTTCAGGATGCTCTCAACACGAAAATTGCAAAAATTGGTGAAAAGATAGATATAAGAAGGTTTAAAAAATTAGAAGGTGGGCTTATCGTTACCTATATCCACCTTGGTGGGAAGATAGGTGTTATCGTGAAGTTAGAAGGTGGAGACGCTGCATTGGCAAAAGATATCTGCCTTCATATTGCAGCATCAAATCCACTTTATCTTGACAATTCAAGTGTTGACCCAGAATTTATCAAAAAAGAAGAAGAGATTCTCACCGCAAAACAGAAAGAAGCGGGTAAACCTGACAACATCATTCCAAACATTGTAAAAGGTCAGATTGCAAAGTATCTTAAAGAGATCTGTCTGATGAGCCAGCCATTTGTAAAAAATCCAGATATCACCATTCAGCAGCTTTTAGCTGAAAAGAATGCAAAGATAGCGGCTTATGCAAGGTACCAGGTGGGTGAGGGTATCGAAAAAAAGCAGGAAAACTTTGTGGAAGAGGTGATGAAACAGATCAAGGGTTAATCTGCCCTCTGGAGTTGTCTCTGAATATACTTGCAAAACTAAATAAAATGTAAAAAAAAGGGGGCTTCCCGCCCCATTTTTTTATCTAGGTTGATTTGTGGGTCTTATGAGTATCTCGTTCAGGCTGACATGTTCTGGCTGTTCGAGGGCAAACAAGATCGTTTTTGCTATATCTGTGGAAGAAAGCATATTTACAGAGCTTTTGTACTGTTTAAAAGCATCCGGAAGATCTTCACCCCAATCGGTATCCACCAACCCCGGCTCCACCGTAATTACCCTGACATTTTTGCTACAGAGTTCATCTCTTATGCTTTCGGAAAATCCCACCACACCCCATTTGGTGGCGCAGTAAGTGGACAATCCCATAAAACCTTTTCTGCCGGCCACTGAAGCTATATTGACGATGGTGCCCTTGTTTTTGATTAGATAGGGGGAGAAAAGGGCTGTTGTGTATATAAGCCCGGTCAGGTTTAAGTCTACGATTTCCTTGATTGTTTCAGCTTTTTCTTCTGTTATAGGTTTATAGATACCTCTACCGGCATTATTTATGAGGCAATCGACAGAATCTGTTTTACTCATGAAGAAATCGTACATGGCTTTGATGTCTGTAAGTTTTGAAAGGTCAGCATCAAATTGGTAAACCGCTGAACCTTTTTCCTCTATATAACTTAAAAGGTTTTTATTTTTGCTTATCGTTCTTGATGTTAAAAATAGAGTGTTTTTCCCTTCAGCTAGGAGTCTTGCCGTGGCTTCACCGATACCTCTACTTGCTCCTGTAATTACAATTTTCTTGCCGGTAAATTTCATTTTTTCACCTCATCTTTTATTTTTTTTATGTAATGGATCAGTTTTTCTGCAATTGTTAAAGGAAGATTGCAATTTTTTGACAATTCTTCTTTGGTAATTTCTCTATCTAAAATATCAGGATACGTTGACAGAATCTTTTTTAACCTCTTTTCACCAATCCCTTCAACATCTAATATGCCTGACTTCAGTAGTATCTTTTCATAGCTTTTGCGCATATAATTAATTACAAAGCGATGAGCTTCATCCCTTATCTTTTCAATTAAAAGTAACATTGGGTCATTTCGTTTTGGTTTAACAGGGTTTTTCCTATTTGGCAGGTGGATGGAGGCGATCGTTTCTTCACTGTCAAATCGTTGTTCTTTCAAACTTCTACCTTTAGATATGGAAATTATGAAGGCGTTTAAATTTTTTTCTTTGAATGCTTTTAGGGCTGCGTTAAGCTGCCCAATACCTCCGTCTATAATGTATAAATCCGATCTCTGCTCACTACCATCCAATATATTATTAGCTTTTCTGGACATCAATTCGTATATAGCTGTAAAGTCATCATTTGTTTCATTTGTGATTTTATATCTTCTGTATCTACTCTTGATAAATTCCCCATTTGACCAGCAAACCGATGCCCCTACCACATTTTTACCGTAAAGATGGGAGATATCCACACATTCTATTGTATTAACATCGCAATTTGTCAAACTACTCAGCTTTTCTAAAGATTTTTTTAAATTATCCTGTTTTTTTAAAAAAAACTCCCTCTCCACCTCGATATTTTCGATACCAATCTCTAAGATCTTTTTATCTATTGAACGCATTAAACTGACTTTATGGCCGGTTGTCTTATAGACAGCTTCAATGAGGGGATCGCTGTTTTTTATCAGTGTGTCATTTACAATGATTCCTATGGATTCCGGTGGTTGTTGGGTGATGGAATAGAGTTGTAAAATATAAAGTGATATATCAAAATCGTCATCATCTATAAATTCTGTCTTAACGCTTAGTAGTTTGCCATTTCTTATGAAGAGGGAGCAGATTATTTTAAATTTTTGGTCTTCCTTCAGGATGAAGATGTCAGAAGACTTTTCGTCGTTTATGACCACCCCCTGTCTTGTAAAAAGAGAGTCCAGAGCATTAATTCTATCTCTGATTTTGGCCGCTTCTTCAAAAAGTAAATTTTTTGAATAATCAAACATCTTTTCCTTTAGATTTTCCTTTATTTCGCTCACCTTCCCTGTAAATAGCTTTTTAACTTCATCCACCAGCTTTTTGTAATCTTCTTTGCTGATCATTTCCTCGCAGGGCCCGGAGCATTGTTTTATCTGATAGTTTAGGCATACCTTTTTCTTTTTAAATATACCATCAGAACAGGTTCTTATGGGGAATATCTTTAAAATCTCATTTAAAATGCCCCTTAAGCTATTTACATTCACAAAAGGTCCAAAGTATAGAGCATTTTTATCTGATGTATCCCTTGTGATGATTATTCTTTGGAATTCCTCTTCGGTGAGTTTTATGTAAGGGTAGCTTTTGGCATCTTTTAATCTTATATTGTATTTAGGTTTTTCATTCTTTATTATATTATTTTCCAGTAAAAGGGCTTCAACCTCATTTGTGGTAATAATATATCTTACCTCATGGGCAAGAGAAAGCATCTGGACAGTCTTTGGGGACTTTGGGGATGAATTAAAATATGACGATAATCTTTTTTTAAGACTTATAGCTTTACCTACGTATAATATCTTGCCATTTTTATCTATGAATGTATAAACCCCCGGGTTATCGGGGATCTCATCAAGATTTATCGCCATCATCTTATCAATCTTTTATCAAAACCTCTCTTGGCTTTGATGTTCCATCGCTGGGACCCACGACACCTTGCTTTTCCATTATCTCCATTATCCTGGCTGCTCTGTTGTAACCAATTTTTAAATAACGCTGTATCATCGAAATAGAAGCAACCCCTTTTGATTTAACAAGTTCAAGTGCCTCATAATATTTTTCGTCCAGTTCCTCTTCATCAAAACTCTCTTCTGACTCCTGAGTCTCAAAAACCACAAGCTCTTCATTAAATTCTGGTTCACCATATTGCTTAAGATATTCCACCACCCTTAGTACTTCCGACTCATCCACATAGCAACCATGTATCCTTACCGGGTCGCTACTGCCAGGGGGTATAAATAAAGCATCACCTTTCCCGAGAAGCATTTCAGCGCCATTCTGGTCAAGAACAGTCCTTGAATCTGTTTTTGATGAAACCCTGAAAGACAGTCTGGCGGGCATATTTGCTTTGATTATACCGGTGATGACGTTTACAGATGGTCGCTGTGTGGCAAGAATCAGATGTATCCCCACAGCTCTTGCCATCTGGGCTATCCTGATTATCGATTGCTCCACCTCTTTACCTGACACTATCATTAAATCTGCAAATTCATCTACTATTACAACTAAATAAGGCATTAAACTAAGTTCCGGTTTTTTTTCAGCAATCTTATTATAAGATTCTATATTTCTTACTTTGTGCTCGGCAAGGGTTGCATATCTACTTTCCATTTCAGTTACTACATTTTTGAGAAGTTTTGATGCCTTCTGTGGATCCACCACAACAGGTGCCGCAAGGTGTGGTATCCCATCATAAACGTTCAACTCCACCATTTTGGGATCTATGAGGGCAAATTTTACATAATCTGGTGGGCATTTATATAAAAGGGAGCAGATTATAGTGTTAACCGCCACAGACTTACCACTGCCGGTGGTACCTGCTATAAGTAGATGGGGCATTTTTGTTAGATCGGTGATGTAAGGTTTACCAGATATATCCTTACCCAAAATGATTGCAAGATTTGAACTGGATTCTTTAAATTCTTTTGAAGTTATGAGCTCTTTTATGTATACTGTATTTCTTTTTTTGTTTGGCAGCTCAATCCCAATTACCGACTTACCGGGAATGGGAGCTATAATTCTTACGCTTAATGCACTCATCGCAAGGGCGAGGTCATTTTCAAGACCTGCAATTTTACTTATCTTTACCCCAGGGGCTGGTTCAAATTCATAAAGGGTTACAATTGGTCCAGGTTGAATCTCCTTTACTTTCCCCTGTACACCAAAGTCAAGTAGTTTTTCTTCTAATATCTTGCCTTTTAATTTTAACTCTTGTATCGATTCTGCGGTATCTGATTTCTCCGGTTCATTTAAAAGTGTGTCCGGTACAGTATAGCTTTTGGGAGATTTTTTGTTTTCTTTTGTAATATGCAGAATCTGCTCTGCAGGTGATGGTTTATCTTCTTTTTTCTTAGAGATATCAATTTCTTCTAATTCCGGTTTTCTAATTATAAAATCATCATTATTTTCGACAATATCTTTATCTTCAGGTTTTAATGTTTCAGTGTGTTCATTTTGAGATAAATCTGTATCATCGCCGTCTTCTTTTGCCTCATTCCTGATGACATTTTTAGCCATAGATGCAATATTGATAAAAAGATCGATGAATGAAAATTTAAGTAAAAATGAGAGACTTATTATTAATGATGATAAAAGTATAATCAATGTGCCTATTTTCCCAAAAATAGGTAATACGATCGTCTTTATAAAAAGTCCAATTATTCCACCGGATGGTTTGGTACTGTATAGGATATCCTGTTCAAAGTATAGGCTTGACAATCCAGAGATGGAAATTACCGTGATGATCATGAAGAAGAGATTCAGTATAAATTTATAACCCCTTAACCCTTTAGTGTTTCTAAATTGGTAGAATTGGAAACAGATCATAAAAACCATGATCGGTAGCAATACAGCAGAAAGTCCAGTATAACTTATAATCCAATCGGATAGGTAGCTTCCAAATTTACCCAAAAGGTTGTGTATTTCAGGATCAATTTTTCTTATTACTATGGTACTGAAGGATGGATCTTCGGGGTTGTACGAGAATATAGCCATCCCAAACATTACCGACAGGGTGATTGCTATGATTATTAACGTATCAAACTTAAATTTTTCAGCGGTGTAGACTGTTTTTTTCTTCACAGCCATATTACAGTAATTATTCCAAGTATGAGACAATAAAGTCCAAAATATGACAGTTTAGCCCTTTGTACAAATTGAATCATAAAATGGATGGCAAAGAAAGCTGAAATGAATGCTACCAGTGCAGCAACGATATAATTTAATATCTGATCACTTTCAATGGATGTGATATGCCTTGCCTGCAAAAGTGTTGCACCAAAGACTGCAGGTAACGCCATCAAAAAAGAAAACTCAACTGCTTCTTCCCTTTTTATTCCTAAAAACAGTGAAGCGGCAACTGTTGAACCAGACCTTGAAATCCCAGGTATGACTGCAATTCCCTGAACAATACCTACGAGAAAACCTTTTTTGGGATCTATCTGATAATTACCTTTATACCTATCAGACAAAACTAATAAAATAGAAGTAATTATCAGTCCATATCCTGCATATACCGGGACGTTAAATAATGTTTCGGAATATTGTTTTAATGACAACCCTATAATTGCCGTGGGGATGGATGCGGTAAATATCGCCCACAGAAAACGTTTGTTATCGTAATAGGTTACTCTATGTTTGTAGGAAAAAAATCCCAAGAAGGCAGTAAAAAGTTTTAATATTTTTGATCTGAAATAGATCAAAACCGAACAGAATGTGGCAAAATGCAGTATTGTGTCGAAAAGTAGTGATGGTTCTTTAAAGTTTTTCAAAAGTGATTGGGCTATTACAAGATGCCCGGAACTACTTATCGGTAAAAATTCGGTAAGCCCCTGCAATAATCCCAATAAAATAGCATCAAATATATTCATCATAGTCCTCCAAGGTGATGGTTTTAACTATCGGTCTTTTTTCAAAATTTTTTTTGAAGTATCGTCTTACGAGGGAAGAGATTGTACTTTTTAAGTCAAAATCTTCATCGGTTATATCTTTTAATTTTTCCATGCTATCATTTATATATCTTTTGATTTTTATGTCAAGCTCATCGGTGAGTCTGAAGCCAAATGTCTCCAGTATTACTCTATTTTTGCTGTAGAATACGATGATCATGCCATCTCTTGATAGTTGCTTTTTTTCCTTAAAAAGTTCATCATCATACTCAAATCCACCCCTTTGATCTATATAAATTGTCCCTGTTGGTGTGGGTGAGATGCAATATTCATCATTGGAAAACGTAATTTTATCTCCATTTCTCACAAAAATAGGGTTTGAAAGTTTTTTCTCGTAAATTATTTTCTCCAGCAATCTTTGATGGGCAATCTCACCATGTATTGGTATTGTCCATTTCGGTGAAACAGTGTGTATTACGTTTAAAATATGGTTTTGTGTAGCATGACCAGATATATGCATTCCTCTAATTACATTTCCATTGTGTAGATAGATTTCGTTTATCACTCTGTTTATATTTTTTTCATTACCCGGAATGGTTGTGGATGAAAATACAAACGTATCTGATGGATTTATTTTTAGTTTTTTTCTCTCCATCATTGCCACTTTAAAGAGTGAACTGTTGGGTTCTCCCTGGCATCCCGTTATGATTATACATAGCTGTTCTGGTTCATAATAGTCTATCTTTTCAATTGGGATAATGAGGTTTTCCGGTATTTGTAGATATGATAATTCTCTTGAGATATTTATATTTTTGGAAAAAGCATTACCTTCTACAAGTAGCTTTCGACCTGTTATTTTGCATGCTTCCAACACAAGCTTGATTCTGGAAATATTGGTTGAAAATGTGGTGAAAAATACCCTACCTTTACTATTTTTAAAAATATCTACAAATTTTTCCAATAGATTACTTTCTTCTTCTTCGGTGGATGTATTAAAGACATTTGTGCAGTCTATAAAAAGAGCTTCCACATCACCTTTATATTCTTCTAATCTTTCAAATGGGAATGGTTTTCCTATGAGAGGATTTTTTTCTACCCTGAAATCTCCACAGTGGATATACTTTTTACTATCAACATCCATTATAAGAAAAAATGAATTCGGGATAGAATGGTTGACTTCTAAAAAATTTATCTGAAAATCTCCTAATATTATCGTTTCCCCATCAGCGACAGTATTAAAAGATTTTGGTCTATATTTTGATTGGGCGATCTTGTGTTTTATAAGCCTTATGGCATAGCTACCGGCGTATATAGGTAAAGGGAAAAATTTAAGAAAATATGGTAGGGCTCCTATATGATCCTCATGGCCATGAGTGATTACTACGCCTTTTAATTTCTCCCTCACCCTTTCCAAATACCTGAAATCTGGTATGGTAAAGTCTATGCCGATGAATTCCGACTGGAAAAATTTTAATCCGCAATCTACTATAATCGCTGAATTTTCAGTTTCATAGAGGTAGCAATTCCCCCCTATCTCCCCAACGCCACCTAAAAAAGTAACCGAAAACTTCAAAAATCTCCTCCAACTTTATCTTCTACCAGAGTTTACCTGATCTTATTATACCTATTAAAAGTCCTATAGCAAAAAATACAGATATTACAAACCCTATGAGCCCTAAAAAGGGGATTCCGAAAAGCTTGGGGCCTATATTTGAGTGCACTATTATGGATGAACCTAACAATATCCCCGCAATTACGATACTAAAGGAAAGCCTGTTTGTGGATTTGTCTATCTGGGATGAAAACTTTTCCAAGCCTCTATGCACAAAATTAAAAGTTATCTTATCCTGTATGATTTTATTTACAATTCTTCTGTAATCACCTGGAAAAGATTCTATGATACTATTATATTCGCCGAGATTTTTTATTTTTTTCTTTAATATCGCTCTATAGGAATATTTATTTTTTATAATCTTTTTTGCATAAGGTTTGGCAAAATTTAATACATTGAATTCTGGGTCAAGAGATTTTCCAATCGACTCGAGAAATGCGAACGTCTTTATAATGTATAGATAATCAACCGGGAAATTGAATCTGTATTTCCTACCGATTTTTATAATGTCATGAAACATCTTTACAGAATCTATATCGCCAATATTCTTGCCATACACTGGCATTATTATATCCATCAGATCCAGCTTAATTTTTCGTATATCAGATTCTTCATTTATGATTTTAAATTCTATCAATTCGGACACAAGCCCATCTATATCTAATTTTATTAAACATACGAATATGCTACTTAGATGCTCAAGCAGCATTGAGTCCACCTTTCCGATAATTCCAAAATCCAACACTGCGATTTTACCATCATCGGTAATCAAAAGATTCCCAGGGTGAGGATCTGCGTGGAAAAAGCCAAATTCGAATACCTGTTTCATGTAAAAATTTACACCATTTTTGGCAATCTCTTTTAAATTTAAATTTTTTTGCCTTAAAACCTCAATGTTATCTATTCTTGTTCCGGTGATCATATTCATGACGATTATTTCATTGTTTGAATACTCTTCAATCACATCAGGAAATAACAAATGATAATTATCTTTGAAAAAATCTTTAAATTTTTTTATATAAAATATCTCAAGTTCAAAATTTAGCTCTTTTGTTATCTGCTCCGAAAGTTCATCCACTATCTTTTTAAGCTGAATCTGTCTGGCTTCCTGGATATATTTCTCTGCTATATTAGAGAAAAAATGCATTATTGTTATGTCTTGATTTATGATCTCTTTGATATTTGGTCTTTTTATTTTGATGGCCACATCCCGTCCATCTATCAGGACAGCCCTGTGAACCTGGGCAATAGAAGCTGATGCAATTGGAGTTGGGTCTATTTCTAAGAAAATAGTTTCAATAGGTTTTTTTATCGAATCTTCTATTATTGGTTTTATCTGATCAAATGGTAGATATGGAACGCTGTCCTGCAATTTTTTCAATTCGGTAATAAATTCCTCATTTAGAATATCCGGGCGTGATGCCAAAAATTGTCCCACCTTTATAAAAGTAGTACCTAAATCTTCTAACAGTTTTCTGAATCTAACGGCAGGGGGGAGAGTACTTATCTCTTTATTTTGTTTTGGAGTGATAAAGCGCATGATTGCATTAAGCAATGGTGCCAGGTTTAGTTCGTAAATAAGCGGTCCAAAACCATACTTCAGAAAAGTTTTGGTAATGTACCTAATTCTTTTTACATTTCCTAAAGCTTTTTGAAAAGAAATCATATATTAATTCTACTTCAATTTTTAAGTGATGTCAAAGGCAGAATTTCAATGGCATCACCTCATTTTTATGATTTGATCGTCTATTTTCAATAAGTTATGTTTGTAA
>PNIN01000055.1 GCA_002878065.1 Calditerrivibrio nitroreducens | reverse complement strand
CGAACCCCCGAATGGCGGGACCAAAACCCGCTGCCTTACCAGCTTGGCGACGCCCCAACATGAATGGTGCCCAGGGGCGGAATCGAACCACCGACACGTGGATTTTCAGTCCACTGCTCTGCCGACTGAGCTACCTGGGCTATTGAAGGAATGACTTTTTAATCGAAAATTAATCTTTTGTCAAGTGTTATTTTTATTTTTTGTAGATAGTTTGCTAATTGTCTGATAGTAAATAAAAATTCAGTTTCTTAAAGTCAAAAAATTTATTTAAAAATTATAAAAAAGTAGAACTAAAAATCATTTTTAAACGTTATAATAATTTTTTATTAAAAATGGAAAGAAAGGTAAAAAATGAAGGGTAACTTGAGAAGAGGCGACGCCCGGAATTGAACCGGGGTACACGATTTTGCAGACCGTTGCCTAACCACTCGGCCACGTCGCCAAAATTGTAGGGGCTTTTTTATATAATATATAACTTAACATGTCAAGTATCAATTTGAAAAAAATAGGGTATATTATTTTACATCGATTGTTATTAAAGCTTTTAAATGTAGAAATGGATAAGTTGAATTCTTTTGGTTTTATATTATATTGATGTATAATATCTTTAAGTTGATATTAAAATCATTGTAGAATTTTCTTGACAATAACCTAAATTATGATATATTAATAGCCCGCTTCAATGAGGGCCAATAGCTCAGCTGGCTAGAGCCACCGGCTCATAACCGGTAGGTCCCAGGTTCGACTCCTGGTTGGCCCACCATTTTAAAACGGATATTTTAATGACTGTAAAGATTAATTCAATTATACGCTTTATCGAAAATAAAATCTGCGATACAGACCGATATTATGAATGGGATAACAATGGAATTCAGGTCGATTCACTAAGGTGTGAAGTCGATAAGGTTGCCCTGGCACTTGATCCTACAGAACAGGTAATAGAAAGTGCTATAGATGGAGGGTATGGGTTACTGATAACCCATCACCCTCTTTTTTTTGGCTCTATAAAATCTATCTCATTTTCCACCTCTATTGGGAGAAAGATTTTAAAAGCAATCAAGAATGATTTAGCCATATACTCCTATCATACTACTCTTGATCTTGCTGACTATTCATTAAACGATTTCTTAGCCCATAAGCTTGGGTTTGAGGTTATATCTAATCTGGAAGATACTGGTGAGATACCGTATTGTAAATTTGTTGTCTTTGTTCCAAAAGGTTATGAGGGAAGAATCATAAATATTCTTGATTCCGCTGGTGCTGGCACGATCGGTAATTATACAAATTGTAGTTTTTATACGGAGGGGATAGGAACGTTCAAACCAGGTGAAAAAACTAACCCCTTTATTGGAAAAACTGGTGTATTAGAAGAAGTTAATGAGTTCAGGATAGAAACAATTGTTCCTAAAAAAAATGTTCCTTCACTAGTAAATATGGTTAAATCTGTACACCCATACGAAGAGATGGCATACGATGTGTATCCTTTAAATATAAATAAGCATTATGGCCTTGGAAGGATCGTATCTTTGGGAGGATCCTACACGGTAGTTCAGATAATTGAAATAATAAAAGAGAAACTAAATTTGCAAAGAGTAAGAGTAAACCACAACACAGATTTTACTGTAGATAAAGCTGCTATAGTTACAGGCAGTGGCGCTTCTTACTGGAAAGCTTGCAAATATAGAGGGGTTAAACTGCTCATAACCGGTGATATGAAGCATCATGATGCAATAGATGCTATGGAAAATGGCGTTGCCATCATTGATGTGGGGCATTATGAGACAGAAAGAATTTTTATGCAATATCTTGGGGATATGTTGCAAGATGAATTTGATATAGATACAACCTTGATAGACGAAAGTAATCCTATTAAATTTTTTTAAAAAGGAGGAAGAAACGATATGATGGAACAGCTTGAAAAGCTTATAGAATTGCAGAGGATTGACAACAGAATATTTGGAATAAATAAAATCCTTAGTAATGTGCCTGATTATATTCTTGAGATTCAGAATGAATATGATACAACAAACAAGAAATTTTCCGATTTAAAGTTAGAAATTGAAAAAAAATCAAAAGAACTTGGTGAAATAACAGCAGCGTTTGAAAAAAAGAAAAATCTATTAGATAATTCCCATAAAAAGCTTTCCACAGTAAAAAATACTAAGGAATATGAAGCTGTTTTGAAAGAATTGGATTTATTAAAAAAAGAGCTTTATGACCTTGAGCTTAAACAACTCGAATTGAATGAAGAGCTAAGTAATTTAGAAAAAGAATTTAAGGATGTTGAATCCAAAAAGTTATCACTTGATGAGAAATATGCTGAACTTCAGAAACGAAGAGATGTGGAAAATGAAAAGATTACCGAGGAATTAAAGGAACTAGAAAAAATTAGGGAAGAAGTGGGATCCGGTATAAAAAAACAGTTTCTTTCGAAATATGAAACCATTAGAAAGGCAAGGAATAACCTTGCTATTGTAAGGGTTGAGGATGAGGTTTGTTCAGGTTGTTATATGAAAATACCTCCTCAGTTGTATGTGGAGGTAAAAAAGAACATTTCCATTATACAATGTCCTAATTGCCAGAGATTTTTATATTACAAAGAGGGTGAATAGTTATAGAACTTATAATTTATACCGATGGGGCATCATCGGGTAATCCTGGTCCTTCTGGTTGTGGATTTTTGATTTATAGAGGTAGTAAGTTACTTTATAGCGATAAAATTTACATTGGATTTGCCACCAATAACGTAGCAGAGTATAATGCTATACTTTTTGCCGTTCGTAAGGCAAAGGAATTTCATCCAAAAAAAATTCTAATAAAAACAGATTCTGAGTTGATTGCAAGACAGTTTTCTGGTATATATAAGGTTAGGGATGAAAATCTAAGAAAGATTTACCTTGAAATCTTAGAAGAGGTAAAAGGTATAGAATTCAACGTGGAGCATATCCGAAGAGAGCAAAATAAATTGGCAGATAAGCTCTCTAAGGAAGCAGTCACGATGGGGGCAAATTCTAATGGTTCATCAGATATTATTACTAAGTGAGAATCTGGATGAAGTAAAAAGGATATACAACATATGCAAAAATAATCAATTTGTTTTCTATTTCTTTGATAGTGTAGAAGTTTTTTTTAATTTTCTCATTCATGAAAGAATAGATGTTGCAATTATAAATGGCAATCTAATGAATGATCCACTGGGATTCATATCTGAAATTCAAAACAAAAGTATAGACACATCCTTTATCTACATAGGAGAAAGGGATCCAGATACTATTAGAACTATTTTGAAGAATGGTTACTACGACTATCTTTATTACGATTACAAAGAAGAAGATATGGAACGAGCTATTGTTGGCGCTATAGATAACAAAAGAATGTATGAAAATATCAAAATGATTAGTAGCAATCTGGAAAAGATAAATCGAGAACTTTCAGATAAAGCAAAAGAGCTTAGAATGGATAAAGTAAGATTAAAGGAAATTATCAATAGATTTAGACTAATCGAGACTTTTATTCGGGAGATAAGCCTGATATCAGAGCTTGATTTAATTCTAAGTAGACTTGTTGATTATGTTTCAAGGGAGTTTAAATCCAATAAAATTATAGCTACGAGAATCGATGGCTATACGGAATATGTTGTTTCATCTTATGGGATAGACAGTAACATTTTAAAAGACTATAAATGGGATTTGAAGGATATCAAAGCTTCACCATGGGCGGAATCGATCCTGAATGGAAAGGTTAGAGTGGAAGTGGTAAACCCTCTGAATAATATCTGGTATGCTAATTCGTCCATTTCTAATATATTTCCAGAAGGGTTTATAAAGTACCCGATATTCTACGAAAACGATGTATATGGTACCATTGTAATATCTTGTAATGAAGGAGATTGTTATTTTCCTGAAGATAAAATATTTTTTTTAAAACAGATATTAGAGCATGCTTCCATTCAGATTTACAATAAAAAACTCCAGTCAAAATTGTCTAAAACAATTGAGCAGCTTAAAGATTATCAGCAGCAGTTGATAGAAAAAGAAAAACTATCTACACTTGCTAAGGTGGCAGTTAGCGTAAATCATGAAATAAACAACCCATTATGCGCCATTTCTCTAAATGCCGAAATAATTAAGAGAAGATATAAAGATGATGAAAATCTACAAAAGATAGTTGATGCAATATTAAATAACGTTATTTTGATCAATAAGATTACGAATAAATTTGCAAGTTTAAAGAAGGTGACATTCAAGGAGTACCTTCCTGGTATTGAGATGCTGGATCTTGGTGATTGATGAAGTTGCTTTAAACATATTACTAAAAATTAAGGTTGGGTTATTGTTAATGATTATAGTTTTATTCTCGGTAAATTAAAGTTTTTATTTTAGTTGTCGATTTAGTTCATATGAGAAGATTCTTTTACTTAATAATTATACTATTTTTGTTGGTGGCGTGTGGTAAGAAGGATAAGCCTAAACCTATAGATAATATTACTGCAAAAAAGCCCATTGCACCAATAGAGGAAACAAAAAATGAGAAGATAGATGCCGGTAATCAGTTTTTATTAAATGGAGATTTTGAAAAGGCAATAGAATTTTATAATAAAGGGCTTGAGGAGAATAGGGCAGTTGCTTTTTATAATCTTGGGGTGGTAAATTATCTTTTGGGTAAGTATAAAGATAGTGAAGAGTATTTTAGAAAGGCTATTAATGAAAATAAAGAGTTCAAGCCAGCCTATATAAATCTTGCTGCAACTCTGGTGAAAGAGGATAGAATAAGAGAAGCAGTGGAAACTATTTCAAAAATTGAGCCATCAAATGCAAAAGAATATCTTATTGTTGCTGAGATATATGCTAAAGTTGGTGATGTAGCTAAAGCCTATTATTATTTCAGGAAACTGGAGGGAAGTAAAGATATAACGGCAGCTGGAATGATAAGCTATGGTTTATTTCTAAAAGGTATTGGAGAGGAAACTAAAGGTGTTGAACTTATCGATAAAGGGATTAAAAAACTGGATGAGATAGAAAATAAAGATTACGACGATTTTTATCAGCTTGGATTAGCACACTATGCATTGGGGTATTATGAAAAAAGTATATATAATCTTAAATCTGCATTGAATATCAAAAAAACATATGAAGCCTCTGAAATGTTGATGAAGATTTACGAATCTCAGGGGAAGTATGATTTAGCAGCAATTCTTGCGGAAGATCTTGTGGGGTTAAATCCATCATTGAAAAGCTATTTATCCTATGTAGAGAATCTCATTAAATCATCAAATTATGATGAAGCATCAAATATTGTGACTGAGTTATTATCAAAATTTGATAAAAGTTTCGAAATTTACAAAATTGCACACAAATTTTATATTCTTAAAGGTGATTTGATTAATGCTCATAAGGTGGCAAAGCTGGCTTACGATAAATTAAGAGATGATAGATCTCTTTTTTTTTACATAAGACATTCTATTTTATATGATTATAATCTAAGCGAGGCAAGAAAGCTTTTATCACAATTGAAAAGTCCAGAATATATAGCCATTGCTAAAGGATTTTTGAATCTAAAAGAGGGAAGTTTTTCTCAGGCAGAAAAAATAGTAAATGATATTAAAGATGATAAAGATCCAGATTATAACTATATAAAAGCTTTTTTGCTTCTTAGAAATAGGGAGTATAGTGCTGTTGAAAAGCACATTGATAATATGGAGGATATTCCGGAGAGGTTTTTTTATAAGTTTATCTATTATTATAATACAAAACAGTTTGGTAAGCTTGCCGAATTGTCGTTGAAGAATGTTAAATATATAAAAAATGTAAAAAGATATCCAAGATTTGATATCAAATTACAACCGACATTAGAGGATCTTAATTTTGCTTTTGAATTTAGGCCAGATTTTGAAACCATGTTGAGGTTGATTCTAACACCTATGTTTATAGATCCTGAAGAGATGACCTCATACCTTTCTGCTGGTTATAATCTACTTCAGCAATCAGATCAGCTTGCAGCGTTAAGGGAGCTGAAAAAGTCTGTGAATTTTTCCGAAGGTATAAGACATAACAACACTGCTGTGAAGTATATGCTTGAATTTGATTATGAGTCTGCATCAAAAGAGCTTACAGAGGCGGCTAATTATTTAGGGGACAACCCCATTGTATATTTTAATATAGGTTTATTAATGTTAAATCTCGGGAATATAGATAAGGCTTATGAATTTTTTGATAGTGTTCTTCTCAACAATAAATTTGTTTTTCCTGCTTATCTTGGTAAGGCTGTATGTCTTAGTTATCAGGATGAGAGGGTTAGAGTCCTTGCTCAGTATGATATGCTTATCAGTAATTATAATATCTTAGAAAATAATGAAAAAACTCAGGCAAGAAAGTATCAGTATTACAAGCTACTTGCCATGGTTGGATATAAAAAGTACGATGAGTTAATAGAAACAATTAAAGATAATGACCCATTAATTTATAAATCGATAAAAAATTTGGCCATTTTATTTAAAACTGGCGACTATAAAAACTATTTAAAGGAAGAAAATCATTTTTTTAGAAATAAAACGATAAATGCATTGTTAACATTGTACTACGACGATACCCTTATAGACTACCCTACAAATGATAGAGTGTCTGACTATATGATGCACTATCTATCATTGTCAAAAGATAAAAATCATAAACTTGCTGTTCATAATGTGGATAAATATCTTTTAATTGAAAATATTAGATATGATATTTTTTATGGTAAGAATACAATACTCGAGAATTTAAGGAGATTAAAGAATCTCGATAGCAATGAGGTTAATCTATACAAGTTATCCCTCTACTATTTTACACTTAAAAAAGATGTAATTAATGCGGAATTGTCACTTAAGAATCTTAAAAAATATAATATGGATAAACAAGGATATTATTATCAGATGCTTTATCACTTATTAACCAATAACACTTTTAATTTAAGCAAATCTATCAATAAATATATTGAAATAGCACCCAATGATTATAGGGGTTATATTGTGGAGCTGCTGAAAGGTTTTAGAGAAAATAACTTGCAAATGGCTTATGATAATGGTATTAGATTGGAGAAATCGGTGTTGAAGAATAAAAAAATGCCTTTGGAGATAGTGTTAAATGAGTTTTAGAGTAAAAAAGAGTATATTAGTTTTATCGGTCTTATTATTATTAAACATAATTATCTATGGGATATCCTTAACTATTACAAATTTTGGTCCTGCAAAGTATGTTGTGCTTACAGTTCTTTTTATACTTGTTTTGCTAAATGTGGTGGCGTTTTTTATGAATGAAGTAATCTTAAAGGAAGACTTAGTATATGTGAAAAGTCTCTACGGAAGTAGGGGTATTAAAATACCTGAGATTGCTGAGATTTCATACATACCTTTGAAGGGCAGGATATTAATGATGTTGTCTGATAAGGATAAATTTGTTTTTGTGTCATCTATGATGGATGGTTTTGGGGATATCGTTGAATATCTCAAAAAAGGGATAAAAGATGAAAACCTGTTGAATATTTTAAATGAGGTTCGTTTGGATGTAATTAGTCATAAGAATAAAATGGTTGTGCTATTTCTTATAGTGTTAAACATCGTAGTAATAGGTAGCTATATATACAACTTTCTTTTATAAAATGCTTGAAATCTATAAACTTTTTATAATATAATAATATACGGAGGAAGATATGGCTGAAGAAAAAGAAGGGAAAGCTGAAGAGGGTGGTGGTAAGAAAAAATCCCCTTTGAAGCTTATTATAATACTTGTGGTGGTTTTGGTTTTACTTGTGGGTGGTGGTCTGGCGGCTTACCTGTTTTTATTCAAGAGTAAACCAGCTGAACATAATGCTGCCGCCACAGAGGAAAAAGCTCCGGCTAAAGGTGAAAAAGCCAAGCAAGATAAAAAAAGTGGCGAAAAAGCCAAAACTGTTGTTTACTCCATGGGAGCGATTATAGTTAATCTTGCGGATCAGGGGGTTCAAAGGTATCTGAAAGTTCAAATTGCTGTTGAGCTTGACAACCCAAAGCTTGAAGAAGAGGTGAAAAAGAGGGAGCCGCAGATCAAAGATATAATAATATCCGTTTTATCATCTAAAACAGTGGCTGATGTGAATACGCCTCAAGGTAAAATAGCCATCAAACAGGAGATTATAAAAAGATCAAACATGGTTCTTACGGAAGGGGAGATTACTGATCTATTTTTTAGTGAATTTATAGTACAGTAGGTTTTTATGGATAAAGAATATGCAATAAAGCACTTTTCTGATGTAATAATGGATGTTACAGTTGAACTTGGACGGAAACTATGCACAATAGGTGAACTCTTAAGTTGGGAACAGGGGACGATCATCAAGCTAAATAAGACTTCTGGTGAGGTTGTGGATATGCTTGTGAATAATAAGCCTCTTGCCATTGGTGAAATTATGGTGCTTGATGAAAAATTTGCTTTTAGATTAAGTGATATTCAAACTAAGGCTGCTCTAACTGAGATGAAAAAAGATAGATTGTATGAGTAGATTTTTTGTAATTTTGTTTCTTCTTCTGGCTATTTGTTCTTATGCTGGGAATGTTACGATTGATGGAGACAATAAAAATATCTCTGTTGGTTTTAATTTAGGTGTCAAAACAGAGATAATTGAAAAAAGATACGATAATAATGCTCTCCAGGTTGCTATCAAAGGGGAGTATGATATAAATGCCGATCAGATATGGAATCAGCATATCAATAAGATTATTTATTCAAAAAATAATGGTATTACAAATATCAGGATCGTATTGGAAGATAAGCCGGAAAAATATGACGTTGCATCCACTGATAACGGCTTTGTAGCTTATTTTAATTTCAAAGAGAAAGTATCTGAACCCCCCACAGGTGGTGGAACTTTTGCAAAGATGATATTTAGTATTCTCATTATTCTTGCCATCATACTTATTTTCTATTGGCTGATAAAAATGTTTATGAAAAAAACTTACATGAGCGATATCCCTGGTATTGGCAGATCCCTTGGTAAGATAGATCTTATGCCCGGAAGAAGTATAATTTTTTATGAGATAAAAAATATCGTTTATATGTTTGGGTTATCTGGAGATAGTATAGCTTTGTTGGATAAAATTGAGGATGAAAATGTTATCGATGCAATAAAAACAGGGTTTTCTAAGAAACAGGATTTTTCCAGCTATTTCAGATTTTTTGGGGATAAGGCGATTAAAGAGGAGATAGAGGTATCCTCCACAATAATAAAAGATAAGGTGGAATCATTAAAAAAGAGAAATTAATTTTGGTTTTACTTACAGTTCTGCTCTTTGTACCTTTATCCTATGCCGCAGACCCTATCCCTCTACCTGCGTTTAGATTTGGTGTGGAAGGGGCCACTGCCCCAAAAGATGTTGCTGTCACTCTGCAAATAATTTTTCTCATAACCATTCTTTCAATAGCTCCAGCTATTTTGATTCTGATGACATCTTTTACAAGGATAATCATAGTTTTTTCTTTTTTACGGAGTGCAATGGGGACACAGCAAACCCCTCCAAACCAGGTTTTAATTGGTCTTGCTCTATTTTTAACATTTTTTATTATGTCTCCAGTATTTTCTGAAATGAATAAAAATGCACTTGCCCCATATCTGGATGGTAAAATTGCTTTTACAGATGCATTAAAAGAGGCCAAAAAACCTTTAAGGAAGTTTATGCTTGAAAACACGAGAAAAAAGGATATTATGACATTCCTGCAAATATCAAAATCTCCTCTGCCAAAAACTGTGGATGATATCCCTGATATGGTTTTATTGCCTGCTTTCGTCACAAGTGAACTGCAAACGGCATTTGAAATCGGGTTTCTACTTTTTTTACCATTTTTGATAATTGATTTTGTGGTTTCAAGTGTTTTGCTATCTATGGGGATGATGATGCTTCCTCCCGTGATGATATCTATGCCATTTAAAATTCTGTTGTTTGTTTTAGTTGACGGTTGGAATCTAATAGTTATGTCGCTTGTAAAAAGTTTTATGTAGGTGACGTATGAATCCTGATTTGGTCTTGAGTCTTACGACAAAAGCTCTGGAAGTAGCTTTGATGCTGGCGGCTCCTATGTTGTTATTTGGACTTATAGCTGGATTGGTGGTAAGTATTCTTCAAGCTGTAACTCAGATTCAGGATATGACACTAAGCTTTATCCCTAAAATTCTTGCGGTAGTTATTGCTCTTGTGATATTTTTTCCATGGATGATGGATACTATAATATCATTTACTATTAATCTTTTTACAAACATAAATAGCTACATAGGTAAATAGCTTAATAAAAAAGGGCGAGGATCCCGCCCTTATTTAATCTAATCTCTGTCTTTTCCTTTTTTGTGTTCTTTCTTCTCTTTACCTTTTTTACCGTGATTCTTTAACTTATTTTCTTTTAATTCATGAAATTCTCTGGATCCAGGTTTAACTCCCAATTCCTGAGCTACTTTTCCCCAACCTTTCTCTTTATGTTTTTTGTAGACTAACAATACCTCTTCAGGCTGTTTTTTTGTTACTTCCGCCAGTCTGAATACCATGTAGGCGTCTGCTGGTTTATCCACAGAGCCCACAACAGATTTAACTTTCATCTCATTGGAACCAAACGTTGTGGAGAGGTCAGCTTCAAATGAAGTTTTATCATTACCGATTTGCATATTAAGATTCATAAGGAAGTTGTCTAAATCATCGGCATATGATAAAGATGTTAATAGCATCAAAACAAATCCAACAAGTGACTTTTTCATAACATTACCTTATAATGTTATTGCTCTTCTTCAAATATACCTTCACCGAATGTCTCTTTCACCCAAGCTTCTGCCTGTTCGAAAGATGGGAAATCTACAGCATATTCCTGTGGGTTTTCCCCATTATCATCCACCACTAAAAGATGAACAGTACCATTTTCTTCAATTGCAATTTCAGCAACATTCTCTACATTGATATATTCCCCATCATCATCTTCACAACCACAAGAACAACCTTCATCAAAACACTCCTCATCTCCGCAGCCACAGTTTTCGTCTGTGCTACAAGATCTTAAATCTTTTCCTTCATTGTTACTCATATTTTTCTCCTATTTTAAGGCTTATGCCATTATTTAAAGTAAATATATAATGAATCGCTTATATTGTAAATAGATTTTTTCTATTTTACAACTTTTTTAGAAATTTTATCCAAATAGTAGTATATCACGGGGGTGATATATAAGGTAATAACTTGTGAAATAATTAGCCCTCCAACTATGGCGATACCCAATGATTTTCTTGCTTCAGCTCCTGCACCTATTCCTATTGCTATAGGAATCGCTCCCATCAATGCAGCAAAAGTAGTCATCATTATAGGTCTAGACCTTATGAATGCACCTTTTGCAGCGCACCGTCCTGCAAGCCGTT
>PNIN01000004.1 GCA_002878065.1 Calditerrivibrio nitroreducens | reverse complement strand
GTATCCAACCAGTATCTTAAACTCTTGGATTTTTGGGATTAACTCGTTTAACCTACTTTGCAGAGTGATTTCATGTTGATTGTTCCATACGTACATTACTTATATCCCTCTGTAACATTTTTCCTAAAAAAACTCTTTTTGCTGACTATTAATAGGAAGCCTTCTACCCCTCCTATTGATAATATACATACAGATTTGCTTACTAAATTTTTATAATATTTTTTTTGTAGTTGCAATATGAAATTTAAGCAGGCAAAAAGTAAGATTTAAATTTGGGGGTAGAAAGCTTAGTATATTCAGTAGTAGTCAAAACAAATGAAAAATAATTTTAAATAATATCATTGATTTTAGAATAAATTAAAGAAGGGGGATGCCCCCCCTTTTTTTAAGAATATTTATGGTAAATTGTTAAAAATTTACGTCTACTTGGCTTTCCCACAAACCATGGATATTGCAATAGCTGACTGCCACAAGTGTGCCTGATTCTTCAAGCTTAACTTTGAAGCACGCCACCGGGTTTGTATAGGCTGGCCCTTTGTTTGCACCTTCAGTGGATTCGCCGTGGGCAAGGAATTCTGCTCTACCAAGATTATATACTGGTTTCCCACTTGCTGGTTTGAAATAAAGGCTAATCCAACCTATGTAATGCTCTGTGGTGTTTGGGTGGGCAATCTCTTTACCTACGCTTACTTCAATTACTGAATACTCACCCTTTTTAAGCCCATTGGGACACTCAATTACTGGTACATGTTTTTCTGATTTAAAATCTGCACTTTTTACTAAATCTGCTATTGGCATCTTTTCCTCCTTTTTTTTAATTTGTCTGATATTGTTATAGCATAAAATTATTAATCATTAAAATTTAATATTCTCCGGCAAGCTGTCTTCTTTTTATATGTTTTTTCACAGATTCCCTTTTAAATGCTGGAAGTCTATCTAAAAACAATGTACCATTTAAATGATCCAGTTCGTGCTGGATAGCCCTTGCCAAAAGGCCATCAGCCTTTATAATAAATTCATTACCATTTATATCCTGCGCAACAGCTTCCACCACTTCAGCTCTTGTTACATTTGCGTATTCCCCTGGTACGCTTAAACACCCTTCTTCATCACATACTTCCCCTTCCATTTTTAAAATGGTTGGATTGATAAATACCTTAAGATCATTTTTCTCTTTTGATATATCTATTATAAATAATCTCTTATCAATACCCACCTGTGGGGCCGCAAGACCTACACCAGGAGCATTGTACATTGTCTCAGCCATATCATTTACAAATTTTTTTAAATCCTCATCAAACTTATCAACAGGCTTACACTTTACCCGTAATCGGGGATCCGGGTATTTTAGAATCTCAAGCAACATCTTCACCTCTCAGTAGTTAAATTATAATCTTTTTAAATTATTTGTCAAGTTTTTTAAGAGTAAAAAAGTATAAAAATCAAACACTAGCAATCTAATTAATATCTTCCCTGCAAACTCAAATAAAAGATTATTATTCTTCAGTATCAGAGGTGGAACCATCACTTCCGCAACATTTTTTGTATTTTTTACCGCTACCACAGGGACAGGGGTCGTTTCTTCCTATTTTAGGTGTGTCTCTTTTGATGGGTGTTGTCTTCTCTTCTGATGGTTCATCGGAGAATATATCTTTCTTTTCCTCTTTTAATTTTTGTTTTTTTTCCTCTTTAAGCTCAATATCCTCTTCAGATTTCAGCTGTACGTGAAAAACGAGCTCTATTGTCTCGTAATAGATCCGCCTCATCATATCTGTGAAGATGTTGAAAGATTCTTTTTTGTATTCTATGAGTGGATCCTTTTGCCCATAGCCCCTGAGACCTACACTATCTCGTAAGTGATCCATTGTGAGTAGATGCTCTTTCCATTTTGAATCAAGGGTGTTTATCATTACAAACCTGATTACAGGTGCGAAATGTTCTCCTAATAGTTCTTTCTTTTCATCTAATTTTTTAAGTGCTAAAGAAACGATTTTTTCTTTCAGGGTTGATGTATTTTTTCGATTGGCTTGGGGTAGTTCATCTACTGTTATATCAAATACTTTCTCGATTTCCATTTTTAATCCATCATAATCAGCGGTGTCAGAAGATAAAATGTAATCTTCTATCATTATATCAGCGAGGTTGTGAATCTCTTCCACAATTACCTGCTCAATTTCGTCATCTGATAATATGTTTTTTCTCAGTCCGTATACTATCTGCCTCTGTTGGTTCATTACGTTGTCGTATTCTAAGAGGTGCTTTCTTATTTCAAAATGCAACCCTTCAACCTTCTTCTGGGCATTTTCGATGGCTTTATTTATGAGTGGGTGCTCTATTGGCTCCCCTTCTTTCATCCCCAATTTATCCATGATGTATGATATCTTTTCGGATCCAAAGATTCTTAAAAGATCATCTTCAAGGCTTAGAAAGAATCTTGAAGATCCTGGATCCCCCTGCCTTCCGGATCTACCTCTTAATTGATTGTCAATTCTGCGGGATTCATGTCTTTCTGTACCAATGATATGAAGCCCTCCCAAGTTTTTAACTTCTTCATTTATCTTAATATCGGTTCCCCTTCCTGCCATGTTTGTGGCGATTGTTACAGCCCCTTTGGCTCCGGCGTTTGCGATAATGGCTGCTTCTTTTTCATGATGTTTTGCATTTAGAACCTGATGGGGTACTAACTTTTTTGACAGTAGTTTACTTAAATACTCCGATTTATCTATCGATACTGTACCAACTAAAACAGGTCTACCTTTTTTATGCATCTCTATGATCTCTTTTACTATAGCATCATACTTTTCTTTGGCGGTTTTATAGATCTGATCCGGGTGGTCAACCCTTATCATAGGTCGATTGGGGGGTATAGGGACAACCTTTAACCCATAGATCTCCATAAATTCTTGGGCTTCTGTGGCGGCTGTACCAGTCATACCGGCAAGTTTTTTGTACATCCTGAAAAAGTTCTGGAAGGTGATGGAAGCAAGTGTTTGATTTTCACTTTCAATCTTTACCCCTTCTTTTGCTTCGATAGCCTGATGGATACCGTCGGAATATCTTCTTCCTGGCATCAAACGCCCGGTGAATTCATCCACTATCACCACCTGCCCATTTTGCACAACATAATCCACATCCTTGTGAAACAGGTTGTGGGCTTTGAGGGAATTATTGATATAATGCAATAGGTCGATATTCTTTGCATCGTAAAGGTTTTCGATATTCAGGATCTTCTCTATTTTACTGATCCCTTCGTAGGTGAGTTTTACTATTTTATCCTTTTCATTTACAGTATAATCTGTATCCTTTGATAGATTTCTCACAACTTTATCAATATGGTAGTATATCTCCACAGAGCTTTCAGTGGGACCGCTTATTATAAGAGGTGTTCTTGCTTCATCTATCAGGATACTATCCACCTCATCCACTATGGCAAAATTTAGATTTTTTTGGCAGTACTCCTCCAAACTGTATTTCATGTTGTCCCTTAGATAATCGAATCCAAACTCATTGTTTGTACCGTATGTGATATCTGCGGCGTAGGCATCCACCCTTTCACAGGGGACAAGCCTGGTGGTGAATTTTTCTTTGTTGTCCCATTCCACAAGGTAGCTTCCATTTTGCTGGATTACACCCACCGTAAGACCCAGAAAAAGATAAATTGCACCCATCCAGAGTGCATCACGTTTTGCCAGGTAATCATTGACGGTCACCAGGTGGGCACCTTTCCCTTCAAGGGCGTTGAGGTATAGGGCAAGAGTAGCCACAAGGGTCTTACCCTCCCCTGTTTTCATCTCAGCAATTGCCCCTTTATGAAGTACATACCCACCTATGAGCTGTACATCAAAATGCCTCATGTCAAGTGTTCTCTTTGAGGCTTCCCTCACCACCGCAAAGGCTTCCACCAGAATATCATCAAGGGATTTCCCTTCTGAGAGTAATATTTTGAAATAATCTGTTTTTTCTCTGAGCTCTTCATCTGAAAGTTTTGATATCTCTGATTCCAGATTATTTATCTCTTGAACTATTGGCATTATTTTTTTAATATATTTTTCACTTTCATCTTTACCAAAAATCTTTTTAAGAATTCCTATCATCTTATCTCCTTGGTTTATCTTTTGTCTCTGTTATGGTCACAAGCCAGTATACCAATCCTAAAACGGTAATAGATAGTATAATGAAAAGCAATTTTTCTATACTACCGGTGTGCTCAAGGGTCATAATCAAAAGATCCCTCACAAAAGCTATCAGAGCAACACCCACAAAGGTACTTATCTTAAACTTTGCTCCTTTTATTATGTTTATCTCTGTGTATAAAAGTTCAGATAAAACCCATATCATTAAAAGTGAACTGAGGGCCTTGATTATAAAAAAATCTGGCTTCATCTTCATGAGAACCACCATATCAAATAGGAAGTAAACTGCGGCTGATATTGTTAAGAAAATTAGAAAAGATAAAATAATGATCTGGGTAACGAACTCAATCCTTTCGCTAACTGATATGATAAAATCCCTTAAGGATAAAAAGACTGAATACTTTTTAATTTCTGTGGTATAGTAAGCATCCGATATGATGTCTTTGTTTATATCCATTAATTTATGCATCGAAAACAGGAGCTCTTTTCTTTTTATATCATCGGATACATTCTGAAAAATCTTTTCATGAAACCATTGTCTTACCCAATTCGACATTATATTAAACATATCCTGGGTTATATGGAATTTTATGTGGGTATTTCCGATATTTACCAGATATTCCAAGTATTTGTTGTCGATCTTCCCTTCATAAAATCTTTTATACCAGATTTTAAGCATATTCTGATGTTTTTGAATCACATCAGGGGTCATAGAATCCGGAAGCTGTATCTTTAAAATCATGTAATCATAGAACTCATCCACAAACTGGTCAGCATACTCAAGCATGAATTTTTCCATAAAGATCAAATTCTGAATGTCCTTTTCCGTCAGCGAGTAATTGCTTATAACCTCTTTAATATATTTCATTACAAACCTCAAAAGATAAAAATTTCTGTTTATTTTTTCTTGATATTAAGCTAAAATTTAGTAAAAATAAAGTCTATTTTTTGTTTGGAGTGAAATGTGGGTAGAAAGGCAGAGATAATAAGGGTTACAAATGAAACGGAGATTAAGCTTTCTTTATCCCTTGATGAGGATAAAGAGATTTTAATATCTACGGGATGTGGTTTTCTCGATCATATGTTACACCTTTTTGCAAAACATGGTGATTTTGGCCTAAAACTAAAAGCCAAAGGTGATTCCCATATAGATTGGCATCACACATTTGAAGATATTGGGATTGCCCTTGGGAAAGGTTTTTATGAGGCATTGGGGGATAAAAAAGGGATCGTAAGATACGGTTTTTTTCTTCTTCCAATGGATGAAACGTTGGTGGAGATGGCTGTAGATTTTAGTGGCAGAAGTTATCTAAATTATGATGTGAAGTATTATTCAGGGAAGGTGGGGGATGTGGATGTGGAGCTTTTCAAGGAATTTTTCAGGGCTTTTTCCGACAATGCGAAATGTAATTTGCATATAGTAAAAAGGTATGGTGAAAACACACATCATATTGTGGAGGCAATTTTCAAGGCCGTGGCAAGGGGGATTCGTATGGCTGTGGAGATAAAAGGGGAGGATATCCCATCTACGAAAGGTGTGCTGGAATGATAGGTATAGTGGATTATGGAATGGGAAATTTGAAAAGTGTTTATAATGCCTTTAAGAAGCTTGGTATAGATGCAAAAATAGTTTCCGATGAAAGAGACATAAAAGACTTAGATAAACTTATATTACCGGGTGTTGGGGCATTCGGTGATTGTATGAAAGGGCTTATTGATAGGGGGCTGATAGATTCAGTTAAATCTTTTATCGCTTCAGGTAAACCTTTTCTAGGTATTTGCGTTGGGATGCAGCTTCTTTTTGAAAAAAGTCTCGAGTTTGGTGAGCAGATAGGGCTTGGATATTTTAAGGGGACTGTAAAACGGTTCCCGGAGAAGGGTAGGTTTAAAATTCCTCATATGGGTTGGAATCAGATCAACATTCTAAAAAGACATTCTTTGATTGATGGTATCGAAAATGGTACCTATTTCTATTTTGTGCATTCTTATTATGCCCCGGTAGTGGAGGAAACTATTATAAGTTGTGATTATATCGATAATTTCTCCGCTATGGTTGTTAGAGATAATATTGCTGCGGTGCAATTTCACCCTGAAAAAAGTCAGGATAAGGGGCTTAGGATATTGAAAAATTTTGGAGAGTGGAGATGCTGTTAATTCCTGCAATAGATTTACTGGGAGGTAGGGTTGTCAGGCTTGAAAAAGGGGATATGGATAGGTTTAAGGTCTATTCTGAAAACCCTTTAGATGTGGCAAAACAATTTGAAGATATGGGGGTTAAAAGAGTTCATATTGTGGATCTGGATGGGGCTAAAAAAGGTGATGCGGTAAATTATAATGTTATCGAAAATATCGTTAAACATACCAATCTATCCGTGGATGTGGGTGGTGGCATCAGGAATATAAAGAGGTTTGAGGATTATATTAACCTCGGCGTTCATTATGTTGTCCTCGGTACAGCGGTTGTCAAGGATGTTAATTTTACCAAGGAAGTATTGCAAAAATATCCGGAAAGGGTTATTTTAGGTTTAGATGCAAAAGATGGTTATATAGCCACCGATGGTTGGTATGAAAAGAGTTCCCTTACAGCTATAGATGTTATAGATAGCTACAAAGAATATGATGTGGCGGCTATTATTTATACTGATATAAGCAGGGATGGTATGCTTGCTGGAATCAATGTGAAGGCTACAGTTGATCTATCGAATAGATCCCCTTTTCCGGTGATAGCTTCTGGAGGGCTAAAAGGGGAGGAAGATATATGGGAGTTGAAGAGATACAATATATTCGGTTGTATCATTGGTAAAGCTTTTTATGAAGGGAAGATAGATCTAAAAACGATATTAAAAAAGATAGATTTATAAGGAGGTTTTTATGGATAGATTTTATACTACAGTGGCAACAGGGTTTTTTACAGGTTTTTCAAGCTGGGCTCCAGGGACAGTTGGGACGTTGGTGGCAATACCGATCTATTTTTTAGTAAATCTTTTTTTTAGCAATTTTGTTGTGCTTTTGGTGGGTATAGGGTTACTTGTTTTGGGGTATTTTGCATCTGAATTTTACTTATCCCTTTCGGAGGAAAAAGACCCTAAAGAAGTGGTTATTGATGAAATTGCGGCATTTTATCTTTTGATATATTTTGCACCTTTAGGTACTTTTTCTATGATAATAAAATTACCAATTTTATTTGGCTTGTTCAGGCTATTTGACATTATTAAGCTTTATCCTGCAAACTTAGTGGAAAGGTTTGAGGGTGGTTTGGGGATTATGTTAGATGACCTGGTGGCGGCGGGTTACGCTTTGGTAGCTTATCTTTTGATATTGTGGGCTCTGTGATATGGTGAGATCTGCTATTATTGCAGTAGGTAGTGAAATATTTACCGGCAGTATAGTGGATACCAATTCTGCATATCTGGCTAAAAGACTAAACCAGATCGGTGTTACAGTAGATCTGATAGCTCCTATACCAGATGATTTGGGTAGAATGGTGGAAACTTTTAAAAACTGTTTCTCTGAATACGATTTTTTTATAACCACAGGTGGCCTTGGACCTACATTTGACGATCTGACGGCAGAAGCAATAGCAAAAGCTGCTGGAGTTGAATTGCAATTTAATGATACTGCCTATAAGCATATTGAGGATCTTCTCACCAAAAGAGGTGTTTCCATAAAAGAATCCCACAAAAGACAGGCTCTTTTACCTGAGGGAGCTATATTACTGCCAAACAGTAAAGGTACCGCAATGGGTTTTATCTGTGGTAAAGATGGTTCATTCTCGATATCTCTACCGGGGATACCTTATGAGATGAAGCCTATGTTTGATGATTATGTTGTTCCTTTTATTAGAAAGCATTTTAATCTCCCGGAGATATTTATGGAAGATATCAGATTTGCCGGACTACCTGAGTCGGATGTGGATGAGGTGATAAGGGAGATTGGGATTCCTTCTAATATGGAGTGCATTATAAATGTATCTAAAGGGGAGATTATTGTTAGGGTTAGGACAACAGATAAAGAAGTCTTTGATGCTTTTATAACAAATCTAATCGAAAAGCTAAATAGATTTTATATCGGCAAAGGTGACGAATCGATAGGAGTGATACTTTTGAGAATGCTAAATGAGAGAAAAAAGTCGATCTCCTTTGCGGAAAGCTGTACAGGTGGATTGTTGTCCAAAATGATCACAGATATCCCTGGTTCATCAAAAGTCTTTGCTGGTTCTGTTGTGTCATATTCAAATGATGTAAAGGTTGATCTTTTGGGTGTATCCGAAGAGACGTTGAAAAATTATGGAGCTGTAAGTAAAGAAACGGCTTTAGAAATGGTAAAAGGGTGTAAAAAACTTTTCAATACAGATGTTGCGGCTGCCATCACTGGTATAGCTGGCCCAGATGGGGGGACATCAGAGAAACCTGTGGGGCTTGTATATACTGCCATTGATATCGATGGGGAAGTGGAGGTAAAAGAACATCTTTTCTCTGGCGACAGGGATGCCATTAGGGAAAGAAGTGCTAAATACGTATTCGATACTATTATAAAGAGGTTGAAGAGTAGGTGAGAAGTTTTATTGCTCTTGATTTGAAAGAGGAGAACAGAAATTTGATTTTAAAATATGCTTCAGGATTTAGAGATATATTGGTGGGTAAATTTATACCTGCATCACAACTACACTCCACTCTATTTTTTTTTGAAAATTTCAGTGGGAATCTTAATGAGTTAAAAGCTTATTTTAAGATCGTAGCCTTTACCCCTTTTGATTTAGAGATAACCTGTTTTGATTATTTCAGTTTTAAGAATAACCCCACCATCCTTTTTATAAAGTATAAAGCACAACATTTGTTAGATTATTATAAACAGCTTAAAGATTTTTTGGATAAATCTGGAATAAATTACGACAGAAAACCTTTTAAAGAGCATATAACGGTCTGTAGAATAAAAAAAGTAGATGATCTGGATCTGTTTCGTAGGCAGATTTCAATTGCCAATGAGACCTTTTTTCCGGTTACTATTACTGTACCATCCATATCATTTTACAAGAGCAAATTAACACCGGATGGTCCTGTTTATGAGAAACTTTTTTCTTTAGGGGGCGCGTAGATGAATATAGTCATTATCAATGGTAGTCCACGAAAAGATGGTAATAGCTCTTTTATTGCAACAGAGCTTGAAAAAAAGTTTTTAGATAAGGGTGATAGTGTAAGGATTTTAAATTTAAATGATATGTCATATAAAGGGTGTCAGGGTTGTTTGTCTTGTAGAAAAAATAACAGTTTTTGTGTAGTAAATGATGATTTAGTAAAGCTACTTCCCACATTCGTGGAGACAGACCTTTTTGTGGTTGTTAGTCCCAACTATTACGGTTTTGTGACGGGGCAGATGAAGCTTTTTCTGGATAGATGGTATTGTTTAAAGGATGCAAATAAACGGACAAAGCTAAAAGAGGGAGCAAAAGGGTTCTTTATTCTAACGCAGGGATCCCCAAACAGGGATCATGGTAAATCTGTTTCCGATTGGGCAAAACATCTGCTTGAAGGGTTTGGTTTGAAATACTATGGTTATGTTCTGCCTGGTTTGAGTACTGACAATACAGATATGGCAAGAGTGAAACTGAAAGAGATCATCATGAATATAAATATGTTTATATAGGTGTGGTGGTGGATAGTCATATTATATGGGAAAACGATAAACTATTTTTGCTAGATCAGAGGGAACTACCATTTAAAAAGATCTATGTTGAGTGCAGTTCCGTTTACGATGTTGCAAAAGCCATAAAAGATATGGTTGTAAGAGGTGCTCCTGCGATAGGGGTGGCGGCTGCATATGGTTTTGCTCTGGGTAAAATAAAAGGGATTGATGACGAAACGATATACAACGTATTGATAAATACAAGGCCCACGGCGGTAAATCTTGAGTGGGCATTACGAAGATCTCTTAATGAGTATAGATATTATGGTGACATTTTGGAGTTAGCAAAAAAAATACATGAAGAGGATATCTTAATCAACAAACAGATTGGTAAAAACGGTAACGAATTGATAAATGATGGTGAAAATATTCTTACCCATTGTAATGCTGGTGCCCTTGCCACAGGAGGCTATGGTACTGCATTGGGGGTCATACGGGCAGCTTTTGAAGATGGTAAAAAGATTCATGTGTATGTGGATGAGACAAGGCCATATCTGCAAGGGGCAAGACTTACAGCTTATGAATTAATGGAGGATGGGATCGATTGCACTTTGATATGTGATAATATGGCTGGCTATTTAATGAGTCTTGGTAAAATCGATAAGGTAGTTGTTGGTGCTGATAGAATTGCTTCAAATGGTGACACTGCAAACAAGATAGGGACGTATTCCATTGCGGTACTGGCAATGCACCACAAAATCCCCTTTTATGTTGCAGCACCCATCAGTACTTTTGATATGTCAATAAAGGATGGGAGTTTTATTAAGATTGAGGAAAGATCACCTTATGAGGTGAGGGAGGTTTTTGGCACAAAAATAGCCACAGATGAAACTAAGGTTTTTAATCCCTCTTTCGATGTTACGCCTAATTATCTGATAAGTGGGTTTATAACAGAAAAAGGGGTAATCTGTCCACCATTTGGTAATTACATCCTTGAAAAATTTAATATATAATAAAAGGAGGTCTTATGGCAGTCAGTTACAAAGAATTAGGTCTGGTGAATACCAGAGAGATGTTTAAAAAGGCTATGGAGGGGAAATACGCTGTTCCAGCCTATAATTTCAACAATCTTGAACAGTTGCAGGCTATAATTCAGGCCTGTGTGGAAACAAAGTCTCCGGTTATCTTACAGGTTTCAAAAGGGGCAAGGGAGTATGCAAATGCCACTATATTGAGGTATCTGGCTTTGGGTGCCACACAGCTGGCTGAGGAAATGGGGCATAAAATTCCAATTGCCCTTCATCTGGATCATGGGGATAGTTTTGAGATATGCAAGTCATGTGTTGATTATGGATTCTCATCAGTTATGATAGATGGATCCCACCTGCCATTTGAGGAAAATATCGCTATTACCAGAAAGGTTGTGGAGTACGCTCATCAATTTGATGTTACAGTTGAAGGGGAGCTAGGTGTGTTGGCCGGTATAGAAGATGATGTTTCGGCGGAGCATTCCCATTATACAGATCCTGCTCAGGTGGAGGAGTTTGTTGCCAGAACAGGAGTGGATTCTCTTGCCATATCGATTGGTACATCACACGGTGCATACAAATTTAAGGTGAAGCCGGGAGAGGAAGTGCCACCACTTAGATTCGACATTTTGGAAGAGGTTGAAAAAAGATTACCAGGTTTCCCCATTGTACTTCACGGTGCATCTTCTGTAGTGCAGGAATATGTAGAGCTTATAAATAAATATGGTGGTAAGCTGGAGGGTGCTGTGGGGGTACCAGAGGAACAATTAAGAAAAGCTGCGGCAAGCGCTGTGTGTAAAATTAATATAGATAGTGATGGAAGGTTGGCTTTTACTGCTAAGGTGAGAGAGTATCTTGCGAAGAATCCGCAGGAGTTTGATCCAAGGAAATATTTAAAGCCTGCCAGAGAGGAATTGGTGAAGCTTTATAAGCATAAGAATATCAATGTGTTAGGAAGCGCAGGTAAGGCCTAAGAAAAAAAATAAAAAAACTTAAAAAAACTACTTGACAAAGAGGGA
>PNIN01000028.1 GCA_002878065.1 Calditerrivibrio nitroreducens | reverse complement strand
CCAGACCCTCCACAATGGCTGTTTTACCCACGCCAGGTTCTCCGATGAGCACAGGGTTGTTTTTAGTTCTTCTGGATAAGACGTGCATTACTCTACGGATCTCCTCATCCCTGCCAATTACCGGATCAAGCTTGCCATTTCTTGCTTTTTCTGTGAGGTTTATCGTGTATTTCTCAAGGGCCTGCATCTTATCTTCCGGGTTCTGATCGGTCACTTTGCTTGAACCTCTGAGCTCTTTAATGGCTTTTTCTGCCTTATTCTTATCTATTCCGTGTTTTAAAAATGCTTGTCTTAAGGAGTAATTGGCATGCTCTATAATCCCTAAGATGAGATGTTCCGTTGAAACGAATTCATCTCCAAAATTACCAATTATCTTAAATGCGTAGTCTAATGATTTTTTGAGATCAGCGGAAATATAAACACCTTCAGAACCTGATACCTTTGGGTATTTTGATATCAGTTCGTCTATATCATTAATAAGTCCAGATAGATTGACCCCAATTTTTTGGAATAAAGGTTTGACAAAACCTTCATCCTGTAATATCAAAGCTTTTAAAAGATGCTCCTGCTCAATCTGTTGATTGCTATTTTTTTCTGCAAAGGCATGAGCACTCTGAATAGCTTCGCTTGCTTTTATCGTTAGTTTGTTCCAATTTATCATAGGTTACTCCCTTTCTATTTTTACTTTTATTACAGTATTTGATGGATTAATTTCTAGGATCTGTTCATCCTTTTTCTGTTTATTTGGTATGTTTTTACGGATGAAATCCAGCATCTGCTCCATCTGCTGACGCATCTCTTCCATCTGTTGACGCATCTTGAGTATGACTTCAACTCCGGCCAGATTTACCCCCATATCCCTTGTGAGGGTAATGATAAATTTCAGTTTCTCTATGTCTTCTTCAGAGTATAATCTTACGTTTCCTATGGTCCTTGATGGTTTTATAAGCTCACAACGTTCGTATTGCCTCAATGTTTGAGGGTGGATATTTAGCATTTCTGCTACAATACTTATTGCATAAAGAGGTCTGTCCTTCATATTTCACCACCTTTTATAGTATCTTACCCTGCTCTAAAAGACCAGAACGTAAGTTTAGTCTGTATTTTTTCTGTAGTCCTTCTAAAATCTGCTTGTCGATCTCGGATTCTATCTTTGGTATCTTTACCCTGATTTCAACATAGAAATCCCCATAACCTGATCCATCAATTTTGGGCATCCCTTTACCTTTCAGACGGAATTTGCTGCCAGTCTCAGTTCCGGCTGGTATTGTAATATTTACGGCACCATATGGTGTGGGGACGGTTATCTTTGCCCCCATTGCAGCTTCAAACATATCTATGTCGAGGTTTAGATATATATCATCCCCTTTTCTATCGTAGATTAAATGTGGGCTGATTTTTGTCACTATATATAAATCACCCGGCTGTGATCCCGGTGTCCCTTCATGACCTTTTTGGGGTACCCTTATTTTTGTACCATTATCCACGCCGGCGGGTATTTTCACCTTTATCCTTTCTTGAGAGTGGATCTTACCAGTTCCACCACAGTGATCACATACCGATCTATAAATCTCCCCTTCACCCCTACAATTTGGGCAATAGGATTGTGTCATGAAAAAGCCTGTATGTTTATTTATTCGACCGGTACCATGACAGGTGGGGCAGATAGATTTTTCACCACCTTTCCCACCACATTTAGGACAATTAATCTGTCTTGATATGGTGATTTCGTATTCTCCACCTTTTATTGCCACCTCAAAGGGGAGTGTGATTGAATAGGTTATATCTTCCCCTCTGGAGGCCGTTTTGGACTTTCTTTTTGTTGAACCCCCACCGAAAAACTCCTCAAAGATATCTTCGAAACTGAAACTACCTGTTTTAAAGTGTCTTAAGTCTTCAAAGTTCATGTCGTGGAAGTTGTATCCCTGACCTGAAGATGTAAACGCTTCATGACCTAATGTGTCATACTGTTTTCTTTTTTCTGGATCTGATAGTACTGCGTAGGCTTCTGATATTTCTTTAAATTTTGCTTCTGCTTCTTTATTGCCAGGATTGACATCCGGGTGGTATTTACGGGCAAGCTTCCGGTAGGCTTTTTTTATCTCATCGGCTGTAGCAGTTTTAGGTACTCCCAGAATATCGTAATAACTTTTACTCATAAACCACCCCTAAGAATGATGGGCACC
>PNIN01000025.1 GCA_002878065.1 Calditerrivibrio nitroreducens | reverse complement strand
CCCCGCCGCCGCTTTTATAAACTGCGGACGCGCACCAATTACTGTTAATATCTTCATTATTAAATCTATCTCTTTTTCAAATCGTCATAAAAAAGTTTCCCCACCGCAAGATCCGGCGGCAAAGGTGCCTCCTCGTCGATATCAAGACATCTCAAAACGCCAGGCTCCAGCTCTTTATACCTGAGCCCACTTTCGGGACAAACCATCACACCATCTTTATCTGGGTTTTTTAATATATGCCCATGCCTGCTCATCCATCCCCTCTGTTTTGCAGGCACCCCCACCATTAGTGCGTAATCAGGGACATCTTTCACCACCACAGCTCCAGCTGATATAAAAGCGTATCTACCCACAGTAATACCGCAAACGATGGTGGCATTCGCCCCAATTGTACAACCCTTTTTAAGAACCGTTTTTTCATAAAAATTTTTACGGTTAACCTGACTTCTGGGGTTTGTAACGTTTGTAAGGACACAGGAAGGCCCCAGGAAAACATCATCTTCGATAATCAGACCTTCATAAATGGATACATTATTCTGAACTTTTACATTATTCCCCACAATTACATTTGGCCCAACCATACAGTTCTGTCCAAATGAACAGTTTTTACCTATTCTGGTACCTGGTAGAATATGACAGAAATGCCATATCTTTGTACCATCACCTATTTCCACATTTTCATCCACAAAACTCGAACTATGTACAAAGTAGTTCATAAAACCACCTCTAATCCCATCACTTTTTTATTATCTTTTCAACCCAGCCAGTATCATCTTTTTCAATATCAAGATGTCTTATTTCACTGACAACCTTTATTGATGGAAGAGCATCATCAAGGCCAAATCCCCCACCACTTAAGATATGCCTGTAAGATTCGGTGTGTAATTCGGTAAACCCTTCGGAAAACTCTATTTCAACGCCATCCATAGTGATACTTCTATACGTCCTTTTACCCTGAGCAACGGTAGATTCCGGCAGATATTTTGCATTTACACTTAAAAACCACCTCACCCTTGCATGTTCAAGCTCAATATAACCCGCATAGGCATCCTTTTCCCTCAGGTAAACCAGATTTTTCTTAAAATCCCCAAATATAAAAGAAAGCATATCAAAAAAATGGATACCTATATTGGTGGCAAGCCCACCAGATTTACTGTCATCCCCTTTCCATGAGGTAAAATACCAATTCCCTCTGCTGGTAATATAAGTAAGGTCTATATCCCAGATCTTTGAAGGATCCCTTTTCAAGGTTTCCTCAACCATTCTCTTCGTTTTAATAATATTTTCGTGCAATCTCAACTGCAAAATGGTGTAAACCTTCTTACCGGTCTCCTTCTCCATCTCCTTTAATCCATCCACATTCCAAGGATTGAGAACAAGCGGCTTTTCACATATAGCATTAGCCCCTGATCTCAGGGCAAACCTTATATGAGCATCATGAAGATAGTTTGGGGAGCATATAGAGACAAAATCCACCCCTTCACCCCTTCTCCTCAGTTTATCGATATGCCTGTCAAATCTTTCAAACTCTGTAAAAAAATCTGCATCCGGAAAATAGCTATCCATAATCCCCACAGAATCATTTTTATCAAGTGCCGCCACCAAAATATTACCTGTATCCTTAATTGCTTTAAGATGTCTTGGTGCTATATATCCACCAACTCCTATAATGGCAAATCTTAATCCGCTTTTATACATAAAATTCATTCCTTTACATTTTTTTTGTTTGATGTTAAATAATCCTATGGCTGGAAATTGTCAAACATTTTCTAATGACATGAGGGTATATGATAAAATTACCTTTTAAAATCTTCATTTTATTGTTAGCTTTTACATCTGCAATGGCATCTTCCGGAACTATTTTGATAAAGGAAAGTAGCAATATCAGTGAAATTATTTTAAAAATACCCCCATCCTATGTGGAAGATTACACCTACAAAGGTGATACGGCAATCATAAAATTCAATAAGAAATTTAATTTAAATCTTAAAGATTTTAATAAAAAAGTGTTAAAAGAGATCACGAAAAACGGCAATAGCCTTATAGTGAAAGCCAATCCATGGGCATCCATCTTTGTAGCAAAAGAACAGGATCAGATAAGAATCGTAATAGCAAACAACCCAAAAGGTAAGATCGATATAAACGTAAATACTACAGCAGCCATACCTGTGGAGGATCAAACTTATAAAAACGAAGAGTCTGAAAAACTTCTGACAGAATTGAAAAACAAATTCAAAAATAAAGATTATGAAACAGTCATAACACTTGCAGATAAGCTCATAGAAAAGAATCCTCTTGACAAGTATGGGGAAGAAGCCCTTTTTATACAGGGGCTATCATACCTTGAGCTGGGCAAAGAATCGGATAAAGCCCTATTTTCCGCCGCATCCACCTTAGATGAATTTACCAGAAAGTTCCCTAAATCGAGACTGTTTCCGGAAGCAATGCTTAAATCTGCAGAAACAAAGGAGAAGCTTGGCTTTAAAAATGAAGCCATCTATGTTTATCAGGAGATAATAAAAAATGTAAAAGATGAAAAGTATCTGAATATTGCTTATACAAAAATAGGAGAGCTATTTAATGAATTGGGTCAACCGGACAAAGCACTAAAATATTTCATTGACTATCTCCAAAAAACAAAACCTGAAAACTCACCCATTTACGGATACGTAGGTTCAATATATGCCCAGAAAGGGGATTTTGAAAAAGCCTCCGATTTCTTTTCTAAATATAAGCCCAAAAAGATAGATGATGTAACCCCAACAACCCTTTACTGGATGGCAGTAACCTATGAAAATAAAGGTGATGATGATACAGCATTAAAACTTTTTACCATATTTTACAATAAATACCAGGATAACAGCTACACAGATATGGCTATGTATAAAGCAGGTGAGATTCTTCTCAAAAAAGGTAAAAACGATATTGCCCTTGATATCCTTAAGGATGCTAAAAATAAATTCCCACAGAAAAAAGGAGGGCTTCTTGCCGCTATAAAGATAGCAGAGCTGACACTTTCATCAAAAGATCCAGAATTCTGGTCTATTTTTCTAAACGATGCCATGAAAAATAACACAGACCCAAATATATCGATGAAAGCTACAAAACTCTATATCCAATCCCTTTTAAACAGCAAAAGATATAAGGATGGTCTGGCTGAAATAGATAAATTCATAAATAAATTTCCGGATACCACTGACAGCAAATCCTTATTAGAAAAAAAAGAAGAGATCCTATTCAATCTTGCCAAGGAATATGTTGGAAAAGGGGACATAACTCAGGCTTCATCCTACATTGACAGGTTGACAACTGAATTTCCTAAAACAAAATACCTTACGGAAGCACTAAAATTAAAAGAAGAGATGGAGTATTCTATAATAAAATCTCTTTACGATAACAAAAAGTACGCAGAAGCGCTTAAAACCATAGAAAAATATTTGACCACAAACAAAAATCCTCTCCTTAAAGACAGATGGTACAAGCTCTGGGAAGATACCTTTTTTGCTTACGTTAATAGCTTAAAATCAGATCCTATAAAATTTGGGCTTAATGCAAGACAATTCATCACACTTTTCCCAAACAGTAATAAGGTGGCGGAATTAAAAGATCAGATCATTAAAAATCTCCAGAAAGAATTTGAAGCTATCTTAAAAACCAATGATTATTACTCTATCATTGTTTTCTATCAGAAAAACAGAAACGATCTGGATAGATCCGATAAAAGGGAATACTACATATCAAAAGTAGCATATGCATTGTATATGGTGGGAGAAAAGGAGAAATCAGCTCAACTTATAAAATCGATAAAATTGGTCAATGATGAAACAGAATTTGTAAGAAATATGCTAAATATTACCCCAAACAGGTTTAATATCAACAACTACAACGAAGATCAGTTTCAGAAGATTATTTCTGACCTGAGAAAAACAAACAGCTTGAAGGCCTATCAGCTAGCTTTAGATTACAACAGAAATAAGCCCATTGGGATAAAAACTGCCATAGATATTTTGGAAAATATGGATACAGGGGATAAAATGGTAAATATTGATAATTTTCTTAAAAATATAGAAAAACAACCAGATAACATAAAAAAATCAGCATACAGGTTATATTTTAAGTCAGCTGAAAACGGATTTATTTCAAAAAACTACCAAAATGCCATCAAAAATTACCTGAATTATCTTAAATATGCCCCAAAAGATGACCCAAATCACCCGGAAGCCCTATATTTTTTAGGTAAATCATATATTGCAATTGGGGACAACAACCTCGCCCTCAAATATCTCACGGATCTTACGAAAAGATTTCCCAACAACCAGTATGCAACACTTGCAAAGTATGAGATTGAGGATATAAAATGGAAGAGATTGAAAAAATAGACCAGATAGAGCTACTCAGAAAGGCATTTGAAACATTCAACGAAGCCACCGTAAAATTGCAAAACTCTTATAATCAACTCCAGGAAGAGGCTGAAAGACTCAGAAAAGAGATCGAGAAAAAAAATGTTGAACTTAAGGAAAAAACAGAGCTTTTGGATGCGGTGATGATGAATGCCACAAGTGCAATAATAGTTACCGATAACTATAACAATATCATTTTAAAAAATAATTCCGCCACCATACTACTTGAATCTTCATCTAAAGCTTTTCAGGAAAAGCTATTAGGCATAAAAAACCCTTCCGTTTCCGTCATCGAAGAGAATGAAAAGTATTACAACGTCAGCCTCGGGAAATTTACACTTTCCGACAAAAATGGTTATATCTACATAATTGATGACATAACAAACATAAAAGAGATAGAAAAGGAGCAGAGGAGAAATGAAAACCTGAAGCTGATGGGGGAGATGGCGGCAGGTATAGCCCACGATATAAGAAACCCATTGGGCAGCATAGAAATATTTGCCACCCTTCTTCGTAGAGACTTAGAGGGTGATAGGGAAAAAGAGAATCTCTTAAACTCAATCATCAAAGGTGTAAAAACGATAAACAATACCATTTCAAATATATTACTGTTTACCAAAGATATACGTCTAAATAAAAAATATGTATATATTGCTGACATAGTGGATGATGTCATCCTTTTCATGAAACACCTGATGAACGACAAAAAAATCGTATTTCAAAACAGGATAGGAGATAACGATCAGATCTACTGTGATATAGAATTGATAAAACAGGTGGTAATGAATATTATCCACAATGCCATAGATGCTGTACCTCAGGGGGGTAAGATAACCATCTATTCCGAAGAAACCTCCACAAGCTCATCTATCTTTATAGAGGACAATGGACCAGGAATAAGCCCGGATTTTATAGACAAGATCTTTTTACCCTTCCACTCCAAAAAAGCCAAGGGGACTGGACTTGGGCTTTCAATAGTATATAAAATAATCAAAGCCCACAATGGTAATATTTATCCCATCAGTAAGCCAGGGCAAACGATATTTAAGATAACATTACCCAAAGAGGTGAATTAATATGAACAAAAGGATCTTAATCGTAGATGATGACGACAATATGCGAACAGCAGTTGAAACAACCCTAAGGAGGATGGGTATAGATGTAACCACCGCAGAAAATGGGAAAGAGGGGCTTGATTACGCAACAAATAAACATTTTGATCTCATTATCAGTGATATGAGAATGCCCGTTATGGACGGGGAAACGATGTTTAAAATGTTAAAATCAGCAGGGATAAACACGAAGGTCTGTTTCATAACGGCTTACGGCACAGTCGACTCCGCAGTGAAATTAATAAAAGAAGGAGCCTTCGATTATATATTAAAACCTTTTGCACCTGAAGTGATAGAAGAGCTGGTAAATAGAGCCTTTGCAATAGAAGACCTTATCCCGGAAGTGGATGAAAATAAAACAGTATTCAAAAGCCCTTATATGAGTCAAATATTTACCATAGCAAAAGATATTGCAGAGAGTGAGGCTACCGTTTTGATCACCGGAGAATCGGGTACCGGTAAAGAGGTTCTGGCAAGGTTTATCCACGAACACAGCAAAAGAAAGGGGGACTTTGTGGCGATAAACTGCGCAGCCATCCCCGAATCTCTCATTGAGAGTGAACTGTTTGGGTATGAAAGGGGTGCTTTTACCGGTGCTATAAACAAAAAAGAGGGAAAATTTGAGCTGGCAAACGGAGGAACACTTCTCCTTGATGAAATCGGAGAGATACCTATAAATCTTCAGGCAAAACTTTTAAGAGTGCTCCAGGAGAAGGAGATTGAGCGGCTGGGCGGCACAAAAAAGCAAAAGGTGGATGTTAGAATAATAGCCACGACCAACCGAAATCTCAAAGAGGAGGTAAAAAATGGAAACTTTAGGGAGGATCTATTCTACAGACTAAACGTGATAAACATAGAGATCCCCCCATTGAGGGAAAGGAAAGAGGATATAGAACCCCTTGCACTATTTTTTATAGATAAATATTGCAATATAAATAAGAAACCCCAGAAAAAGTTGACAAGAGAAGCCCTTGATCTTTTAAAAAGCTATGATTGGCCTGGAAACGTTAGAGAGTTGGAACACACCATCGAGAGGGCGGTTATTTTATCAAAGGATCAGTATATAACACCCCTAAATCTTTTTCTCCACGGGATAAGCTTAAACAGCTATAAGGAATATATCAATAACAAAGATAAGATTGAGATTACAGAAGTTGTCAATTCAGAACTAACTTATGAAGATAAACCGATGAAGATATCTGCAGGTATGAAGATAGCCGACATGGAAAGGGAACTTATCCTTAATACTCTTAAAGAGACTAAAGGAAATAGAACAAAAGCTGCAGAGCTATTGGGTATTACGGTAAGGACACTGAGAAACAAGCTGCACGAATACAGGGAGCAGGGGATTGAGGTGGATGAATATCTGGAGGAGTAGCGGATTATGATTTATCAGAATGTTGCTATACGCCTTTAGCTTTCATTCATAAAAATATGATATCTGTTATACGCAATTCAAATGAGTTGATGTTGGTGAAATTTTCCTTGATAATAATAAAAAACTGTAATAAAATTCAGAAAATGTAAGGAGATTTTTATGGATGGTGTATCTTTCTGGAAGATGAGTGGGAGTGGAAATGATTTTATAATAATTGATAATAGAACTCTTTTTATCGATAAAACTGATTTTAGAAATATAGTTGCAAAACTATGCAAACGTTCTATGTCAGTGGGTGCCGATGGGCTGATCCTGATAGAGCCATCCAAACAGGTTGACTTTAAATGGGATTTTTACAATTCTGACGGATCCACCGCAGAGATGTGTGGCAATGGTTCCCGTTGTGCCGCAAGATTTTGCTATGAGAATGGCATTGCAGGTAAGCAGATGAAATTTGAATCCCTTGCTGGCATTATTGAAGCCGAAATTACCGGCTCTTCATCCGTTAAAGTAAAGCTCACCAGACCCTCAGATTTAAAATTAGATATTGAAATACCATTAACTGATTTAACCCTAAATGGATCATTTGTAAATACAGGCGTCCCCCATATAGCTATAGAGGTGGAGGATATAGATAATTTCGATATAAAAAAATATGGAAGAGAGATAAGATTTCACAAACTCTTTTCCCCAACAGGAACAAACGTGAATTTTTATAAAATTCTTCCCAACAAAACGGTAAAAATAAGAACTTACGAAAGAGGTGTAGAAGATGAAACACTCGCCTGCGGGACAGGATCTGCGGCTGTGGCATTCATCTTACACAAAAAATCTATCCTTAAAACACCTGTGGAGCTGATTACATCCGGCGGTATGAAGTTGATAATACATATCGACGATAATGAAAAGATATATCTGGAAGGTGAAGCAAGGTTGGTATACAAAGGAACATTAACCAAAGAAGCTTATAAATATTAAATATAAGGAGGAATTATGTTTAAAGGAGCAATAACTGCCTTAGTTACCCCTATGAAAGATGGTATGGTGGATGAAGAGAAATTAAGAAATTTAGTGGAGTTTCAGATAAATAATGGTATTTCCGCTTTAGTTCCATGTGGTACCACCGGCGAAGCCGCCACACTATCTTACGAAGAACATATGAGGGTAATCGAAATCGTCGTGGAACAATCTAATAAAAGGGTACCTGTCATCGCAGGCACCGGTTCCAACAGTACCCATGAAACGATATACCTTACAGAATTTGCAAAAAAAGTTGGTTGTGACGCCGCCCTTGTAGTTACACCATACTACAACAAACCTACACAAAAAGGTTTATACGAACATTTCAAAGCTGTTGCGGATGCTGTGGATATCCCAATTGTCCTTTACAACGTTCCAGGCAGAACATCGGTAAATATGTTACCTGATACAGTAATTAAACTCTCAAAGATCAAAAATATTGTTGCCGTTAAAGAGGCCAGCGGTTCACTTGATCAGGTTTCCGAAATCATCGCTGGTGTAAGTCCAGATTTTGACGTTTTATCAGGGGATGATTCCCTTACGATACCTATGATGGCCTTAGGTGCAAAAGGTGTTATCTCTGTTGCCACCAATATCATCCCCAAAGAGGTCTCACAAATGGTAGATCTTTGGCTGAAAGGTGATATAGCTACTGCAAGAGATTTACATCTGAAGCTTTTCCCATTGTTTAAAGGAATCTTCATAGAGACAAATCCGATCCCTGTTAAAAAAGCTCTCTATCTTATGGGTATTATTGAAAACGACATACGACTTCCGCTTGTGGAAATGACTCCAGAAGGTACTGAAAAACTTAGAAAAATTCTTTTAGACTTAAATGTCAAACTTATGAGGTAAATATGATAAAGGTCATGATGGTGGGTGCCGCCGGAAAAATGGGGCAACGTATTATAAATTTTTTAACCGAGGATGGAAGTACAACACTGTCAGCTGCAATAGAAAATCCGAAATCCCCTCTGATAGGCCAGGATGCCGGTCTTATAGCCGGTTGTGGTGAATTGGGAGTTAAAATCTCTTCCGACATTTTAAAAGGAGCTGAGGTTTCTGATGTCATCATCGATTTTACAGGTGCAGAACCCACATACCATAATCTCAATTTTTATATGAAAGCTCAAAAACCTATACTTATAGGAAGCACAGGCTTTACAGCTCAACAGGTGAAAGAGATCGATAAACTTTCAGAAGTGGCACCTTTCATACTTGCCGCCAACACAAGTCTTGGTGTAAATCTAACATTAAAAGTTCTTGAAATGGTATCAAAGACTGTTGGTGACCTGTACGACATCGAAATAATAGAAGCTCACCATAGAATGAAAAAAGATGCCCCAAGTGGCACAGCAATGAAGATGGCTGAAACAATCCTAAACACCCTGGGGCGAGATATGGAAAAAGATCTTGTGTATGCCAGAAAGGGAATAATAGGTGAAAGGAAGGATAAAGAGATAGGGATTCAGACCATCAGAGCCGGTGATATCGTAGGGGAACATACTGTAATGTTTTGTGGAAATGGTGAGAGGATTGAAATAACTCATAAAGCCCACACAAGAGATACCTTTGCCAGAGGTGCTGTGACAGCAGCCAAATGGTTATACGGAAAACCAAAAGGTAAATACAGTATGTTTGATGTGCTGGGATTAAATTGATAGAAAAAAGGGGGGGAATCCCCGCCTTATTTATTTCAATCTTGAATTGAAGAAATCTATTTCTTCAAAAAATTAAGTACGTCAGCGTAGTCCGGCTCAATTGTGATCTCTGGAACGAGCTGTTTGTAAACTACTTTGCCATTTGTATCCACCACAAAGATAGCCCTCGCCAGAAGCCCTGTAAGAGGACCTTCATCAATTAGAATACCATAGGATATCCCAAATCTTTTGTTTCTAAAGTCTGATCCGACAGCTATATTTACACCTTCAGTGGTGCAGAATCTTTTTGCAGCAAAAGGTAGATCCATAGAAATAATCGTTGAATCTACATTTTCAAGCTTTGCCACCTCTTCGTTAAACCTTCTGGCCTCTGTGGCACATACAGGGGTATCCAGTGATGGAACTGCTATCAGTAGTTGAAATTTATCTTTTTTCCCACCAACTGTTTTTTCAGATAGATCTGATAAAACCACTTTACATTCAGGTGCAAAATCACCCACAGATACAACATCCCCTGTTAACTTTACTTCATTACCTTTCAACTTTACTGTCAAAGACATATTTTCCTCCTTATATTTATACTTTCTACATTAAGAAATAACAGAACTAAAAAAATTCCTTCTCAAAAGTGCTACTAATAGAATTATAATCTTCATTTTTATAAAGCTCAATAATTCCAAACTCCTCACCAAAATTTTTGTTTACAAAATCAGGGATGTTTTTATACCCAAAAAGCTTTATGCAGTGAACGGCTGGATCCCCAAACTGGTGTTTACATTTTTTAGCAAGCATGGCTGGTATAATACCCATATTTAAAAATTCGTTTACAAGAGTCTCAAAAGGTGCAAGGGTGTGAAAAGTCAAAGAATCTATCTTGCCGCAGTTCTTTTCCACGAAGCTACAAAGAGTATTTATAAACACTCTTAGATAATTCAGACTATCAAGTTCCCTCTGGCTAATATAAATATTAACTTCCTTACTTCTATATATATTAAATAATTTTTGTTCATTGCGATAACTCAGCTTCACAAGAAGTTCCAATGGTATCTTATCCATCAGCTCGTTTCTACTTTTAAGTATAAGCTTATTATCCACAATCCCCATTGCTTTCAAGTTGGATACCACTTTAATAAAAACATTCAGCAGCATAGAATCAGGGCTGATGAGCTTATCTTTAGTTATTATTTCAGAAAGATCGGTACTGACATCTATTATCGGGTTTTTGCCAACATTTAAGAATTCAGATATTTTTATATCATCAACCACATAATTGGCATTTAAATGTATTAGTTTGCCACTGGAGCAAAAATAGCAGTCAGCAAGGTTGTCAAGTGGAATATTAAGTGTCCCATCCTTGAAATTGATAATCAAGCGAAAAAAAGATAGGAGGTCTTTTGGATGTCTATATGGTGCAATATACTCACACACTATACCATTTAAATCCATCTGTTTGTAATTTATCAGATTTAGTAATATATCACCATCGTTACTAGTTTTATCATCAATCAACAATACCCTTTCGATATTTTTAGCACTTGTACCGTTGTATATAAAATCTATCAGGGTGTTATCCTTTAACAAAGAGGTAATCTTTTCGGCGGTTTTATTAAAACCTTCCCCCGATATGTTATCTATGCTTGGGGAATAAGTGAAATATTTTATCCCCTGTGGATACTGAATTAATATGATCCCCTCCACGGGGTCATAAATATCTTCAACTTTTTTTAATTCTGTAACTTTCTCTTCTGTAGAGCTGGATTTATCATCAATAGATTCACCAATCTCCTGCTTCTTCCTGGGAGTTACTTTGATAACCTGTGGTTTTATAAGCTCTTCTAAAATAACATTTTCATCATTATTTTCAATAACTTTCCCTGACGATTGTTTACTCGTTTCCGATTCATTTTTTCCCTGTCCAAATACCGAAAGTCTTTCACTAATAGCTGTTACTACAGATCCCTTCTTCTTCACTGCAATAATATCACTATCAAGGTCAGTATTTTTTTGAAACTCTGAAATATCCACCACAATATCAGATTTTACTTCATACTGACAGGCAAGCCTGAATCCAGCATCAATACTGATTGGTGCAAGTATTATTGTATCTTTTTTGGAAGGTTTGTTTATCGATTTACCATCTGCAGAGGTTACTCGTACCTTACATTTACCACACTGCCCACTCCCTTTGCATAGAGAAGGGACAACAACATTATTTTCAATAAGGAGATTATACAGATTTGTTCCTGATTTCACTTCCACTGTAATGTTTAAATTTTTAATAATCACTTTACATTTGCGACTTCCAAAAAACATAGCTATAGTATCTGCCCTAAAAATTGCTTTAATCTTTCATTCTTAGGATTATTAAAAATCTCTTCTGGTTTCCCCATTTCCACGATATTCCCTTCATCCATAAATACTATTCTATCAGATACTTCTCTTGCAAAACCCATTTCGTGGGTAACCACAACCATTGTCATCCCTTCTTTAGCAAGAGTCTTCATTACATCTAAAACCTCACCTATCATCTCCGGATCAAGAGCGCTGGTGGGTTCATCAAAAAGCATTATCTTGGGCTTCATAGCAAGAGCCCTTGCTATTGCCACCCTTTGTTGCTGACCTCCAGACAACTGTGAAGGATAGCTTCCACCCCTATCCCCTAAACCCACTCTATCTAATAATTTTTGGGCTATCTCCTCAGCTTCCTCTTTTTTCATTTTTTTCACCACACGGGGAGCAAGTGTGATATTCTCCATAGCCGTCAGATGTGGGAAGAGATTAAATTGTTGGAAAACCATCCCAACCTCTTCCCTTATTTTATTTATATTCGTTTTATTGTGTGTTAATTCTATACCATCTATAATGATTTTACCTTCATTTATGGTTTCCAGATGGTTTAATGTACGTAAAAAAGTAGACTTGCCAGATCCGCTGGGCCCTATAATTACCACAACTTCCCCCTGATATATATCGAGGGAAACCCCTTTTAGTGCCCAAACACCATTGTGATATATTTTCACAACATTTTCAGCTTTTATGATTACATTCCCACTAATCACTTGCAGCCAATCTCCTTTCTAAAATTTGTACTAAAAATGATAATCCTGATGTTAATATGAGATACATCACAGCCACCACAAACCATACCTCAAAAGGGCTGAAGGTGGAAGAAACGATTTCTCTACCTGCTTTTGTAAGATCGGTTATCGATATCACTGATACAAGTGAAGAATCCTTTATAAGGGATATAAACTGACCCGCCATAGGAGGTAGTGTTCTCTTGAGTGCCTGAGGTAAGATAACATACCTCATAGCTTGAAAATAGTTCATACCAAGACTTCTAGATGCCTCCATCTGCCCTTTTGGAATCGATTGTATTCCAGCTCTTACTATCTCCGCAATATATGCACCTGCAAAAATAGCAAGAGCAGCAATACCTGACGTTATCCTATCAAGCTTAAACACCGTACCTATGAAAAAATAAAATATGAAAATCTGGACGAGTAATGGGGTACCTCTTATTAGCTCTATATACGTAACAGCAAGTTTTTTTAAAGCTATGTTGGATGAAATTCTACATAAACCTGTCACAATACCAATCACAATAGCAATAAGGATAGACACAAATGAGATATAAAGCGTATTCCATAGCCCGATGGTGAGGGGGCCAACTTTGTAGCTTTTTTTGAATGCTACCAGATCACCTTCATATACATCGGTATTGGAGGTAAGATTTGTCTCATCATAGTCATCAATTCTAATTGTATTGGTTCCATCTTTGCTTTTTAGAACAATAGTTCTGTTTTCAAAAGTGAGGACACCTTCAAAAGGTGCCCTTATTTCCAAGTTCTGTTTACTGATTATATATTCCGGGATCCTTTCCCATCGCCATATATAATCCACTTTTTTAGTCGAATAGTAAACAAAATATACTATCAACCCGATTATTAAAATAAATACCAGATTCCAAAAGAGATTTTTTGTATCTAATTTAAACATTTTCTACCGGTTATCTCCTTACTGAACTTCTTTTAACCAATCAGTAGTCTTAAACCATTTGTTGTAAATAGCATCGTATCTGCCATCACCTTTAATGATCATCAAAAAGTTATTGATCCAATTGAGAAAATCTGGATCACCTTTGTTTATTGCCCATGCCAGAGGCTCGTAAGTAAAAGGTTTGTCAAGAAAAACAAGCTTGCTTTTATTCTGAGTATAAAATATCGCGTTGTATGGAAGATCGTATACAAATGCATCCGCCTTGCCATTTATAACTTCCATGGCAGCTTCCTGCTCTGTCTCAAATAATCTGAGCTTAGCTTTGGGCATCAGTTTTTTAGTGGCAAAATCTGCTGTCACACCGAGCTTGGTGACCACAGTGTATTTAGGATCATTGAGATCTTTATAGCTTTTTATCTTACCTGCGAGATCCTTTCTAATAAGTATAGTTTGACCCACAACGATATAAGGATCTGCAAAATTCACCTGCATATTCCTCTGAGGGGTAATCGTCATGCCAGACATAATGATATCAAACTTATTTGTGAGAAGAGCGGGAATAATACCATCCCAGGCAGTGTTCACAAGAGTAAGCTTAACCCCAAGCTCTTTCGCCATCTCTTTTGCAATGTCCACGTCAAACCCAATAATATTACCTTTTTTGTCCTTCAACTCAAACGGCATGTAACCTGCTTCAAGCCCTACCCTTAACTCTTTTCTTTTGATTATAGAGTTTAAAGTAGATTTTTCCCAAACTGCCATATCAGCAGCAAACAAAGAAACAACAAAAAGCAAACTGAAAATTACAAAAAACAATTTTTTCATAATACAACCTCCATAATCTGTTTAATATGATTTTCCTTCATCTAAAAGCTCATTGATTACCATCTGGGTTCCACATTCAGGGCATTTTGGGATATCCTCTTTTGGGATATAAATAATTGAGAGATAACCACATTTAGGGCATTTAACCTCCACAGCTTCAAGTCTCTCCACTTTTCCTTTTCCTTTATCCTGCTGACCCATAGGCGCTCCTGCTTTTTATCAAACCTTATTACAATTAAATGAATATTTCAAGAAAAACTTTACATAGTTAATGAAAAGATTTGGGGTTATGAGGGGTTATCTTCTTAATCAATTATCAAAAACTACACAAAACTCTGCAGACAAAACCACACAAAGATTTTTAACTAAACCAAATACTCTCTCTTAAGTATTCCTGAAAAAATTTAACAACCTTTTACACTTCCGTTTTTCCCGTCATATACATGAAGCTTGATATATTATACCCCAAAGACTTTAGCTCTTCCACTGCACTTTTTATCTTAACATCATCACCGCTTACCCTGATAACCACATCCCTCATAGACTGATCTTTTAAAAAGAAAGTCGCAAGACTTATAATATTTAGTTCGTGCTGTTTTATTATTTTTGCCATCTCCGCAATAGCCCCAGGTCTATCATCCAGTACTATACTTATCCTCGCCCCAGGTATCCTCATCCCCATAGCTTCCACAAATACATCAAAGACATCTATAGCCGTTATTATCCCCACAAGATCACCATTTTCATCCACCACAGGCAAACCACCAATCCTTTTATCCCTTAGTATCAGAGCCGCTTTTTCTATTGGATCATCCGGAGCAACATTAATTGGGTTTTTGGTCATTACATCTTTCACCAATGTATCCGCAAGGATGTTGTGCATCTCATAAATGTCAAGTGTACTTGCCTTTGATGGGGAGAAGGTTTTTATATCTTTTTCTGTGATAATTCCTAATAGCTTTTTACCTTTTACAACAGGGATTCTCCTAAGTCTATTTTCTCTCATGACGTGAAGAGCATCCAAAACGGTATCATCAGGTTCTATCGTAATTAATTCAGTGGTCATCCAATCTTTTACGAGCATATTACACTCCTTATACTATTCTTTGCCCCAGTTAGTTCTTTTATCAACGATCTCATTCTTATCAATTGAATTTATAACCTCTATACCTCCAATCGAAAGTCCAAATTTACTTTTAAAAAGTTCCTTTAAATTATCTATATTTCTATCCACCTGTAGTAATATTATATCATTTTTCCCCATATTATCAACAATCAATCTGATTTTAGCCCCGATTTTATTACAAAAATCTTCAAATTGCCAGAAATGTATGAATACCCCTTTTACCTTCACAGATGAATCGACTCTCCCAAAAATCCCTTTCAAAAATCGATTTTCATAAGATACTATATCCCCTGTGGCAAATCTTATAAAAGGAAGTTTATCGTTGAGGAATGTTAAAACAAGCTCACCAAAGCAATTTAGTTCGACATCCTGTTCACCACCTGGATCTATATGCTCCACAAAAATGGCATCTGTATCAACCTGCATATACCTTTCACCTTTCACCTCAGTAGCTATCATCCCCACTTCAGCTACACCATAACCCTGATAAGCATCTATACCAAACTCTTTTTTAATATAAATCCTGTCATCCTCAGTCATCTTTTCCGCTATAAGGTATGCTTTTTTTAAGCTTCTTTTTTTGGTCTGCTCAGAAACCTTTATTAAAAAACTCTTCGTCCCGATAAAAGCTGTAGCAGAAAAGGTATCCACCAACTCTGCTGCTTTGCTGGAATCTGTTGGTCCAAGAGGGAAAACTGGGATATTTAGAAATCTACACGCCTCATCAAACATTTCCCCCGCCGGTGTTATGGAATATCCAAAGCTGTTGACCACAATGTCATTTTCATCAAAACCCACCGCGTTCAAACCTTTATAAAATCTATAATGTTCATAATCTACTAATTTTACATTATTTATTGGGCCAGGAGATTGGAAGTATTTTATCGGTTTTACATTTATAAGATTGCCAAAAGGTGGATTATCCTGCTGAATCTTTGAGTACTCCGACTTTCTCAAAATGGGAAGTTTCCTGAAATCATCATATGATTCAACATTAAAAATACCCGAATACCTCTTTTTTAAAAAATCCCTCAGAGGCGGATTGGTGTCATATATCTTTTTTAAAAGTGATATCACAGTTCCAAAATCCCCTAAGAAAGCCATCTCTTTCTTCTCCTGTAATGTTTAACATCTCTAAAACTTTTCTTACCTGAAGAAACACCCAGATAAAACTCTTTCACATCATCATTCGCCAGAAGGTAATCTCTGTCACCATCCAGAACTATCCTACCATTCTCCATGATATACCCCCTGTGGGAAAAAGAAAGAGCCATATTGGCATTCTGCTCCACCAGCAATATGGAGGTCTTTTCTATTTCGTTAAGCTGTTTTATAATCTTAAATATCTCTTTAACCAGAAGAGGACTCAGACCAAGGGAAGGCTCATCCATCAATATAAGTTTCGGTTTAGCCATCAGGGATCTTCCGATGGCAAGCATCTGCTGTTCTCCGCCACTCATGTATCCCGCCAGCTGTTTTCTTCTTTCCTTCAACCTCGGAAAATAGGTATAAACCTTTTCAATCCCTTCAGATATCTCTCCCTTTGTTCTTGTATATCCACCAGCGATAAGGTTTTCCTCAACAGTCAGATCCTTAAAAACCCTTCTACCCTCCATAACCTGAAATATCCCCATTTTTACTATTTCAGCGGCATCTTTTCTGTCTATTCTGGTACCCATAAAGAGAATCTCTCCATCGGTAATATCTCCGTTGTCCGGCCTTAATAAACCAGATATGGCTTTGAGGGTGGTGGTTTTCCCGGCACCATTTGATCCCAGTAAACATACAATATTTCCCTCCTGAACCTCTAAAGACAACCCTTTTAAAACAAGTATCACATCATTATAAACCACTTCAATATTTTTTATACTAAGCATTCCTCACCTTTATAAAGTTATAAAAGAGGGGGATATTCCCCCATTTATTTTTATTGAAGCGTAATTACTTTTGAAACAGGTTTGATCTGACCATTTTGAATCTGATATATCCTTGCCGCTCTTACACCTTTGTGTATGTCAGGCGTAAATGTTACAGGTGGAGTAAGTCCCATAGTACTAAAATCTCTCATAGACTCAAGGCTATGTTTTATACTTTCACCGGTAATGGGACCTTTGACATTCTTAATGGCACTCAAAAGTACATACATAGATGAGAATCCCTGAATGTAATTTATCTCTCTTTCATGAACATCTGGGTGATACTTTTTGTTTAGTTCCCTTAAAAATTTGATCCCCTCCACATCGGTATCGCTCCAGAAGGCAAATGGGCTCACACCATAAAAACCGTTGGCTGCATCACCAGCAAGCTTTATCAGAGGCCTATCAAATGTCCAGTTTAGTCCTATAAATTTGGTAGTAAGACCGTTCTTTTTCGCATCCTTCAGGATGGTTGAAGTTGCCATATAAGTTTCCTGAACTATGGCATACTCAGCACCAGATTTTTTAAGATTTAGCATCTGGGCAGTGGCATCAAGGGCTTTAAGATCCACAACCTGCTTGTCCACCAATTGAATTCCAAGTTTTTTAGCGGCATTTTCCCCATCAGGAAAGAATGGTGATCTACCAAATCCTGTATCGTTGTAAATAAAAGCAACCGTCTTACCTTTATTATCTTTTATAAATTGCAAAGCAGCTTCTGTCTGGTCTGAATAAGAGGCCCCCACAAAAAAGTTATAGGGTGTCTTTTTACCATCCGCAAGATGCTCTGAATAAGAAGCTGAAAGATATGGTATCTTATCCTGAGCCACAAATTTCGTTAATGCTTCGGTGTCTGCAGTACCCCACCCATGTATCGCCACAACCCCTTTCATTTTGAAATCCTTGTAAGCCGCAAGGGCATTTGGTACTTTGTAAGAATAGTCCACATCAAAAAGCTCTATCTTTTTACCATTAATACCACCTTTTTCATTAAACCATCTAACACAATCTTTCACCCCTTCAGCATAAGGCTTACCAACATCAGCCGTACCACCTGTAAAATCAAAAATTGCCCCGATCTTAATCGTATCAGCAGCGAAAGCTGATATTGAAAAGATTAGAAATACCATAAAAAAAAGTTTTTTCATAACATCCTCCTAAACTATATATTTTAATATGAAAATGGCCATAACTTCCAATAAGCTTTGATGAGATTCCATCTCCTGGCAAGCCCTTCCGGCTCAAAAAGGAGAAAAAGTATAATTACAATTCCATAAAAAGCTTCCCTGATGGCTGGGAATATCTGTTTTAAAAATGGAGCCACTCCTGACAATAGATCCACAAGATGTCTTAACATCTCAGGTAATATCACCATAAAAATGGTACCAAAGATCGATCCAAGTACAGACCCCAGCCCGCCGATAATTATCATTGACAGATATTGAATGGATACCGTGATCGTAAAATGCTCCGGCGTTATAAACTGCACATAGTAGGCCCACAAAGATCCGGCAACTCCGGCATAAAAGGAGCTAATTCCAAAAGATAAGAGTTTGTATTTGAAAATATCCACCCCCATCGCCTCCGCAGCAATGTAGTTGTCCCTGACACTTATAAAAGCTCTACCTATTTTTGTTCTCAAAATATTTTTACCAATGGTAATCATAACTATGGCAAATGAATAAGCAAAAAAGTAGAATCTAAAATCGTTATTTATCTCAATACCAAAAATAGTTGGGTACGCCACAGGCATACCATTTACACCACCAGTAAACGACTCCGCCCTTATAAAAATAAATTCTAAGATAAACTGAGCTGCCAGAGTTGCTATGGATAGATACAGATCCTTTAATCTCAAAGATGGTAGCCCAAAAATTATTCCGATAATTGCAGTAATAAGTGCAGCTAAAGGGATTACAAAATAAAAATTCATGCCGTAATTCAAAGCTAAATAACCAGTTGCAAAGGCACCAACACCTATGAAGGCACCATGTCCGAGGGAAATAAGCCCGGTAAACCCTGTCAATATATTCAATCCCACTGCAGCTATGGAAGATATAAAAATCATATTAAGGATATAAAGTATATAACTGTTTGCATAAAATGGCACTAACAACATCAGTATTAAAAAACTATAGATCGATATTTTTGAAAAAACTGTTTTATAAATGGCAGCATCTTTAGCATAGCTTGTTTTAAAATTACCACAATTAACGTAATTCATACCTTTTCCACCTTAACTGTTCCAAATAACCCATAAGGTTTTATAAGGAGTATTATTATCATGGCAACAAAGGGGAATACCTCTTTTGCACCACCCCCCACAAGTGGGTCTATGTAGCCTCCGACTATATTCTCCAGCACTCCAATGATTATTCCACCAACTATTGCCCCAATGATACTATCAAGCCCCCCAAGAATGACAACCGGAAAAACCTTTAAACCAAACTGTGATAAGCTGGTGTTTATACCATTTATATTCCCCAGCAAAACGCCTCCCACAGTGGATACGATTGCCGCAATAGCCCAGGAGAGAGCAAATATTCTCCTTACATCTATCCCCATAGATAGGGCAGCCTGCTGATCACTCGCCACGGCCCTCATAGCCACACCGGTCTTGGTGGTTTTAAAGAAGTAGGAAAATATACCAAGAAATATAGCTATGGATATTAACGCAAAAATATATACCATACTTATGTTTAAAAAACCGATTTTCACCGGTTCATGGGAAAAAATTTTAGGGAATGTTCTGGTATCCGTACCCCAAATTATCTGCACTATAGATTTCAAAAGGGATGAAAGCCCTATGGTAAGCATTATAATGGATATAATTGGCTCCCCTATCATTCTTCTTAAAAAGACTCTTTCTATCAGAAAACCGAAAAAAAACATAAATATAAGTGTAATTAAAAATGAAAATATGAAAGGTATCTGGTAACTTACGGTGAGATGAAGACAAACGTATGCCCCCACGAGCAAAAGTTCCCCCTGGGCAAAGTTTACTATACCAGTGGATTTATAAATAAGTGTAAATCCAAGAGCCACAAGAGAGTATATACTACCAATTACAATCCCAGCTATGATAATCTGTGTCAAAAACTCCATATTCACCTCATTTGACAAACATAATCTTTAAAGTTGTATGAAAAGTTTTAACCCTGCCATCCTGGAGCTTTATGGTGGCGGTGGTAAAAACATCCTTATCATCAGCATAAAGTGCATTGAATATATCCTGATACTTCTCTATTATAAATCCTCTACGAACCTTCCTCGTCCTTGTGAGTTCCCCATCATCCGCATCCAGCTCTTTGTATAGTAAAACAAATTTTTTTACTCTGTGTTTTTCGATCAGTTGGGCATTCACCTTATCCACCTCTTTGAGAATAAGTTCATATACCTCCTCTTTTGCGGAAAGATCTGTGTAGGTGGTGTATGCTATTTTGTTATCCTCCGCCCATTTCCCCACTATCCCCATATCGATATTGATGATGGCAGTAATGTAATCTTTTTTATCCCCCAGAACGACGGCTTCCTTTATAAAAGGGCTAAACTTGAGTTTATTTTCTATAAATTGCGGAGAAAACCTTGTGCCATCCGATAGATACATTAGGTCTTTCATTCTATCAATCACCACGAGCTTTCCGTTTTCATCAAAATATCCAGCATCTCCGGAATATAACCAACCATCCCTTACGGTTTCGGCTGTGGCTTTTTCATCTTTGTAGTATCCCACAAAAACCGCATCACTCTTGGATATAATCTCCCCCGCTTCTGTGATTCTTACTTCTGTCCCTTCGATCGGTTTCCCCACCGAGGTAAAATCTATATCATCACTTCTATGAATACAAGAGATACCGGCAATTTCTGTCTGCCCATAAATCTGTTTTAATTCTATACCAAGAGCATGGAAAAATTTAAATGTATCAGGCCCAAGTGCAGCTCCACCGGTCATTGCGGATCTTAAAAAGCTAAATCCAAGCCTCTCCTTAAGCTTTCTAAAAAGAAGAATGTATGCAAACATATACTGTATTTTCTGAAAAAATGATGGTTTCTTTTTATCAAACTTCAATTCGGCATACTTATAACCTATAGGAAGACATTTGTTGTAAATAAACCTTTTAAACGGTGTTGCATCCATGATTTTCATATTGACGGTAGATGCTATGTTCTCCCACACTCTTGGGGGTGAAAAGATTATACGTGGCCCTATCTCCTTCATATCCTCCTGAACCGTGTTATGACTTTCGGGAAAGTTTACAGTAAAACCGAAGATTAGAGCACTTGCAACACTCATCATCTGCTCACCTATCCAGGGTAGAGGTAGAAAAGAAACAAACTCATCCGACTCATACTTCGGATCAGCCTTTGCAAGAGATGTCGCCATAAAGATCATGTTTTTATGACTCAACATTGCCAGCTTGGGATATCCCGTTGTCCCGGATGTTGTGCACATGACTGCAACATCGTTTTCGTTAAGCGATTTCAACTTATCTTCAAAATAGCTATTCAGATCCGTTTGAGAAATCTCATGGTAAATATCACCAAAAAAGATCAACAATCCATCTTTGTATTGATACATCCCTTTTTTGTCGTAATAGATTATCTTTTTAAGATGTGAAAATTTATCCACATTTTCCAGCACCTTATCCACCTGTTCCTGATCTTCCACCACCACCACCTTCGATTCAGCCTTTGTAAGAATATATTCCACTTCGCTGGAAATCGAATCCTGATAAATACCGATCGGATAGGCACCCAAAAGCTGGGCTGCTATTTCCGATATTATCCATTCAGGCTTATTGTCGCCAATTATTGCAATGGTATCCCCTTTTTTCAACCCCAATGTTTCAAAATAGATTGCCAGCTTTGTTACTTTTTCAAAGTAATCTTTCCAGCTATACTCCTTCCATATTCCCAGATCCTTTTCTCTGAATGAAATTTTATTTGGATTGTTCTTATATCTCTCAAAAAAGTAATGAAGAAGTGTCATACCCATTTCTCTTCCCCCAGATAAGCAGAAAGCACCCTTTCATCATTTGCCACCTCTTCAGGCTTCCCTTCACAGATCTTTTCACCAAAATCAAGAGCCACCACCCTATGGGAAAGATCCATCACCACATTCATATCATGCTCTATTAAGATGATCGTAATCCCCATCTCCTCGTTGATATCGATAATGTATCTCGCCATATCTTCAGTTTCTTCGGTATTCATACCAGCCATAGGCTCATCCAGCATTAGAAGCTTCGGCTGAAGACACAATGCCCTTGCCAGCTCCACCCTTTTCTGTATTCCATAGGAAAGTTCAAAAACATACTTTTTTCTAACCGCCGAAAGGTCTAAGAAATCTATGACATCCTCCACAAATTCCCTATTTTTTACCTCTTCCTTCAACGCCTTACCAAAATAGAAGATGGATGAAATCAAACCGTAATTCATGAAAATATGTCTTGAAAGCATAAGGTTATCAAGGACAGTCATCCCTTTGAAAAGCTCAAGATTTTGAAACGTCCTGACAAGACCAAGCTTAGCCCTTTTCTTCACCGGCAGATTTGTAATATCTGTATCTTCAAATAATATTTTACCCCTTTTAGGCTTATAAATCCCTGTAACAACGTTTAAAACACTTGTTTTGCCTGCACCGTTTGGTCCTATAATGGAGAATATCTCACCTTTATTAACCTTGAATGATACTCCAGCCACAGCCATTATACCGCCGAAACTTAGATAAATATTTTTAACTTCTAGCAATGCCGACATAGCACTCCAAAATATAATTATTTTTTATTTTAATAATTGATTTAACCCTTAATGTCAAGAAAAATTAAGTTTAATCAAAATTATTTAAGCTATACCACACTATAAGTAAACAACACTATTTGTTCAGAAAATATGAAAATGCCAAAAATATACAATTTATCAGAGAGTTGAAGATATTCTTACATTGAGCAGGATGATCCAGTCTAACTTCAAATTTAATCTTGAGTTAAAATTTAACAGATATCAGTTATAATCCATATAACTGAAATATTGAAGAAAGATCAGGTGGGGTTCCCAATTGATTCAGATACTCCTCATATATGTTAATTGCTCCTCCAGATGCAAAAAGATAGCTTGCTATCTTCTTTCCATCTACAATCTTTTTATTATGTTTCACAAATAGATCCGCACTCAGCACTTCCGCCCATTTATAGCTGTAATACCCAGCGGCATAACCTCCGGAGAATATATGTGAAAATTGGTTTTGAAATTTTGCATAGTCCGGCTGTTCTAAAGTTCCCAACATTCTGCGGGTCTCTTTTAAAATAGCATCCACCTCCTCAGCAGAATAGGCATCCTGATGTATCAACATATCAAATATCCCAAACTCTAACTGTCTTCCCATCTGATAGCCGGCAAAAAAAGAACGTTCCTTTTTTATCTTACTTACAATGTCTGATCCAATTCTTTTACCTGTATAAAAATCGATACCTATATTTGTCAAAACCTTTTCGTCAAAGGCAAAATTTTCAAGAAATTGTGATGGGAATTCCACCACATCCCATTCCACGCCATTTATCCCACTTATAAAATAATCATCAGAATTACTCAAAAGATGATGCAAAGCATGCCCCATTTCATGAAAAAGAGTTTCTACATCGGAATGTTTCAATAGGGACGGAGTATCACCATTTGAAGGGGGAAAATTTGCCACGATAAATACTACAGGATAGACGATCTCACCCTTATCATTTCTATATCTGGTTAGCCATTCATTCATCCAGGCGCCGTCCCTTTTTCCTATACGGGCTTCCAGATCGAAATATAGCTTACCCACATATCTCCCATCTTTTCTGACATCGTAAACGATAACTTTTGGATGCCATGTCTCTTCTGTAATACTAATAAATTCTAATCCAAAAAATTCAGATACAAAATTGATTAGCCCCTCCACCGTTCTCTTCTGCTCAAAAAACCTTCTTATCTCATCCTCTTTTAACCCTAACTCTCTTCTACGAATCTGCTCCATAAGAAATGGGATATTGTAAGCTTTGAGATCTCCTAACCCAAGCATTTCCGATTCCTCTTTAAGCTTTTCCAGATCCTGTTTGAGATAAGGCTTCGTCTTCTCCCCGAGATTTTTGAGAAAATTTAGCACATTTTCAGGATCCTTTGCAGTTTTGGTTTGAAGGGAAAGATCAGCAAAACTCTTAAAACCCAACAGATTAGCCTTAACCTTCCTCAATTTCAATATCTCTTCGATCAAAGCAGAATTCTGTGGCGCCCTTTCAAAATAGGCTTTAAACATCTTTTCCCTTAGAGACTCATCAGTACAATACTTCATAAAAGTGCTATAGGACGGTGCCGTAAGATTAAAGTAATACTTCCCATCTTTACAATACGTATTAACATCCTCTTCAGGCATATCCCCTAAAATGGATCTATCATCAACGATCAACTCAAATTTTTTTGTATCGTTTAAGATATTTTGAAAGAAATCTGTGGAAAGTTTGCTCAATTGAAGGTTTATCTCTTTGATTCTACTGCGTTCATCCTGAGAAAGATGTACACCCTCTAATTCAAACTCTTTTAAGGTGATGTAATACAATCTATCTTTACTCTCATCCCTATTGTTATATTGAATATCCTTGATCTTGGAATAGATCGCTTTTGATTGATTAATTTCAGTGAAAAAATCTGTATAAAGCTCTAAACAATGATTAAAAAGATCCTGAGTTTCTGTTGAATTATTTACTGCGTTAAGGTGGCTGATCGGTGTAAACTCTTCATGTATTTTTGCAATGACAGACTGATACGGCAACATAAAACCTTCATATCCATCAGCATTTAGCAGAAGATTATCTATTTTCAGCCTAGAGTCTGATAGTAGTTTTTCAAAACGATCTTTTCTCCCTTCTGACGTCCACACACCCATTAAACCATCACTCACAGATCTTTTTTATCTCATCGTTGGTGAGACCTATCTCTTTCATCTTTAATATCTTATCAACGCTACATTTAGTACCATACTGTTTGGTAGAATCTTTTTTGTCAGCTTTTTCCTTCTGATCCAGTACTTCGGCATCCTCATTATCTTCAGGAACAGAAAATAGCGTCATAAGGGCAGCAGCCAGTTCTTCAGCATCCTTCTTATCCTTTAATGTGAATCTGATGGCATTTCTACAGTCATTCTGGGAGAATACCTCAAAATTTATCTTCATATTTCTATCGTACACATTAGGAAGCTTGTACGTATAGCCATAACAATTTACGATAACATCCCCTTTTTTTACAGAAATCTGGTACTCTCCGCCTTTATCTAACAATTCCACATACCTATCTTTTCCAGAAACGATGTAGTATCTTACGAAATATTTTCCTAATTGATCATTTTTCCAGACAAAAGCTATCCTCCCCTGCTTTAAGTTCTGTATGGTTTTATAGTAGTAATAACCCTTTTCATTAAACTGTTTTGAAATATACTGCTCCAATATTGAAATGGCCTGTTTCTGATCCATCTTTTGAGGGATCGATATGGGAACCTCATGTTTACCACCACAACCAAAAAGAATAATTCCAAGTATAAGATAAAATAAAAACCTTTTCATACTATACCTCCATATATGATTACAAAAACTGATTGCATCATACCAAAAATAAAACCTAAAATAAAGCCCAAAATATTTATCCACTTAAATTGATCCGACATAAAAGAGAAAAGTAGCCCTTCCACCTGATAAAGGTTGAGAGTATTTATCCTATCCTCAACAATTTTTGGAATATTCAAACTCCTGATAACATTTGGGATATTCCTATCAAGCAACAGATTAATCTCACTACGTATCTTTTCGGCAATATTTTCATAACTATTCTCAGTCATACTTCTAAACATTAATGAAATATTTATCCCTGAGATTAAATCAACCAGGATCTTTTCTATAACATCTCTTCTTTCTATGATCGTACTATAAGATAAAAGTTTTCCCAAAAAATTTTTGATATCGATATCTAAAAGTGTCAGAACCTCATTGAAACTCTTTTGGCCGTTCTGCTCCATGAGATTTTTCAGGAAATTAAAAATAGTTTCCCCAAAAGCTTCACTTCGTAAATACCATTCAAAAGAAACCATAATGCGGTTTATAAAACTATGCACATTTTCAACCCCTAAAAAATCCACAAAATGACTGACCTGTTTATCCAACAAAATATTAAATTGGTTTGAGATCATCCCTTTGATATTCTCAAAGGTTGACTTATCTTCGGATATGGTATTTAGTATTTTAGGTAATTCATTATCCACAAGCTCTGCAATCTTATCATCACCTAGGAAAGCATTTAATACTCCCAACTTTAGCTGATCGAAAAACGAATCTCCAAAATAGTTGTTTTTCCAATCTATTATTTTACGCGTTATCTTGATTTTGAATATAGGATCATTAAATAGCTGTCTGACCTGATTTATCAGCTTTTCCGCCAATATAGGTGAAAGTTCATATATTTTATCGTTTAAGCTATCCGGCAATATCTCTTTTATTTTTTTCCCGGAATACAACCAGTCATATAGCTTTTCCTTCAAACTACTTACTACAATCTGCTGCCAGCTTCCATTTTCAATGGCGTTTACGTAGATCCTGCTATAGATCTCATTTATATCTATTTTCAAATCACCGATTTTTCTTTTCCCCAAAAAATCCGAAATCAAATCTATCAGATCTTTTAGAACCTCATTAAACTTACTCTTAAACTCTTCATTTTTTATGATTACATCCAGCGTAATTTTTATCAATTCTTCTACAGGTAGATTTAATTTCTTCAAAATATCATTTAAATAGATATCCCCCTCAGAGTTTAGTAATCTTTTTAACTCTTTTCTGATGAAATCGGACAACAAAGCCTGAAACTGTTCATCTTTTATCGACTTTATAATATCATCTTCTTTGATAAGTTCATTTCCCACAAGCTTTCCGATCTCTTTTGCCAATTTACTTCTATTTCTGGGGATAACCCCCTGCCATCCAAAGCTGTACCAACTCTTTTTGTGTGGACGAAAGAGCATCTTTATAGCCAGATAGTTTGTAAAATACCCAACAAAACCAGTTAAAAATGGTGTAAGGATAAGACTATAATGCAGCTGCAATGGCTATCCCTTCCCTGAGGCCAAAATCACTCACGATTAGTTGATCTTTTGAAAACCTATCCAGCAAAAACATAAGTATCAAAGATCCCGGAACGATCAGATCCTCCCTGCCAGGCTCAAGTCCTTTTATCATCTTTCTTTCTTCAATATTTTTTGAAGATATAAAAGATATCAATTCATTTAATCTCTTTTTTGTAATTATATAGCCGTTGACTCTTCTATAATCATAATTTTCCATCTGCATATCGATGGCGGCAAGTGTCGTGGGAGTGCCTGCTGTTGCTATGATGTTTTTGATTTCTATTGAAAAATTAAAATCAGAAAAGAAATCTGCAATATAGAGATTGACCCTATCCAGCAGATCTTCTGTAGATGGTTTTGAAAAATCAAACATGTCGGAAAGCTTCACAACACCAATTTTAAAACTTTTTGCGAAATAAAGATCCCTGCCACTCCAATAAATAAGCTCCGTGGATCCTCCACCTATGTCAACAATAAGAGATGGTTCATTACGAAAATTCAGACCCGACATAACCCCCAGAGCGGTTAATCTCCCCTCAGTTTCACCATCGATAATCTCTATCTGTATACCATGATCTCTGAGTAGTTCGGTAAAAATATGGCCGTTTTCAGCTTCCCTGACGGCGCTTGTGGCACAGCATTTAACCTTTAAAGGGTTATAAGATAGAGCCTCATAATAGAATTTGACAACCGAATCAAATGTTCTTTTTATGGCATCTTCCCGCAGCAAACCTGACTTGATGAAACCTTCTCCAAGCCTTGTAACTGATCTATTTTGATGAATGATACTTGAGATTTTGCCATCGATGACATCAGCAACTATCATCCTGACAGTGTTTGTTCCGATATCAATCCCAGCAGTAATCATCTTAATTGGAAGTCTTATAGTTCATTCTGGATATGATAAACTGCCATCCATTTTTCACATGTAAATCCACAAGCTGTTCGGCTCTATCTGGATCCCTATTGACAAAAGCATCCACAATGTTGGCATGCTCTTCCAATACCTTTCTTATCCTTCCTGCCTCTGTAAATGAGTATGCGGTAACCCTTTTAAACTGCTTGTTTAAACTCTCGATAAATTTTATCAACCTTGAATTGTTGCTATTCTCAATGAAGATGTTGTGAAATTCTGCGTTGAGTTTTATCAAATTTACTACATTTTTTGTTTCAGAATATTTAGCCATTCTTTCATTAATTTCCATCATCCTTTTTATGTCTGATTCAGAGATATTCTCCACCGCAAGCCTTGCCGCCAGAGATTCCAGTTTTGTCTTGATGACAAATATTTCATCCACATCCTTAGCAGTTATATCTGATACCACAGCCCCCCGACGAGGATAAATATCTATAAAACCTTCATTTTCTAACAGTCTCAGCGCTTCCCTTATGGGCGTTCTACTGATACCAAGCATTGCCGAAAGTTTGGGCTCCGTAAGTCTCTCCCCAGGCTTTAAATTCCCTTTCATAATATAATCCCTGAGTGTTTCAGCTATCTTTTCAGATAAAGGGGTATTGTCTATATTTATATCTTTCATTTTTTAGCTCCTTGGATTTTGGCTCTCAAATAGTTCCATCCACTTTCTATATGATTCCTAACAGCCTTTTCCACCTTCTCCGGATCCCTATCCTTAAAAGCTTCGATAATCCTGTTGTGTTCCATATAAGCTTCCCTTACTCTATCCACCTTTGAAACTAAGAAACTTCTAAATCTCTGAAAATTTTTATTAAGCCCTTCCAGAATCTCAATTAACTTATCATTTTGGGAATACTTAATAAAAAGGTTGTGGAAAGAGATATTATACTTTAAATACTCCTCCACGATGTTTTCACTCCCCTTAAACAGAGAAATAAATTTTTCATTCACATTGACAAGCCGTTCTATCTCTTTATCAGAGATTAGATTGACAGCCTGTCTTGCGGCAAGCCCCTCTAGGTTGGCTTTTATTGCATAAAGATTGTCGATATCCCTTATGGTCAATTCCTTTACCACAGCCCCTTTTCGGGGAACAATCTCAATGAAACCTTCGCTCTCCAACTGTCTTAAAGCTTCCCTGATTGGAGTCCTGCTTATGCCATAAATCTCAGCAAGCTTTGGTTCAATAAGCCTTTCACCATCGCTAAAAATACCTTTCACTATATCTGTCCTAATTCTATCAGCAATCCTCTCTCTAAGAGGTTTGCTATCCAACAACATATTACTACTCACAGCTTTCACCTAATAAAATAGTATTTTGTATACAGTATACTTTATTATATACAAAATAATCTTATAGTCAATGACTTTGTCAAATTGAAATGAGAACGAGATTAAAAGACTTTAATAAAGTGTTAAACCATCATAGGCACAGATGGTATTTTCAAATTCCATTTTAGAAAGCTCCAACATCTCATCAATCATAGAATCGGCATAGTCAGGGTTATGATGAAAAAGGATTATATTTTTTACATTTGCTTTTCTGGCAATGCGTATGGCATCCTTGTATGTGGAATGCCCCCAGCCTATTTTTGGTGTACCATCAAACATACCATTGTAGTCGTCAGGCAGATAGGTAGTATCGTATAGCATATAATCAGCGTTACGGGCAAATTCAGCCAACCTATCATCAAATATTTCTGAATGTTCATAATCGGTGGCATATATTGCAGTATATCCATTTCTATTGATCTTGTATACCAGAGCACCATCCGGATGGTTCCCTTTCATAGAAGATACTTCAAGATCACCAAAATGATAAGATCTACTGTAATCTATGAAATTAACATTTATGTTAGCCTTGAGATTCTGGTATGAAACCGGGAAAAAAGGTGGTTTAAATAACTCCTTTAAGAAATCAGTGGGGGAATTGAAAATATCCTTATTTTCCACAAATATATTTACATTTGCCTTAGGATTGTACATCGACCTTAAAATAGGTAACCCAATTATATGATCCCAATGAAGATGACTAAAAAAAATATTATAGTTCTGAATAGATGAGTACTCAGGACTGTTTAAAGCCGTAATACCTGTGCCACAATCTAAAATGACGCATGAAAATTTGTCCACCGGGACATAGATGGAAGATGTATTACCCCCATACTTCGTGAAGTGTTCGCCGGAAACCGGAATCGTCCCTCTACAGCCTAATATCTTCAGCATCAAGTCACCTTTTTTATAAGCTCAACAACATTCCCTTTTTTATTGTAATTTATTTCGTCAAAATACATAGAAGCTATCAAAATACCTCTCCCGTGGAGCTTATAAAGATCTTCTTCGGTATGCTCTTTCTTTATTTTCGAGGTATCAAAACCTTTACCTTTGTCCTTGATGGTTATCTTGAGGAGCTTTTGTGAGATAGCCACAAAAATATTCACTTTTCTATTTTTAAATTTACTATCCTGAAGTTTCTGATTTAATAAGTCGTAGTAGCTATCATTCTCTGTTGCAAAGAACTTCTCTTCACCGGTGATTTCAAGATTTCCATGCTCTATAGCATTTGTGATCATCTCTGACAAACCGATTCTTATCTTCTGGAGGTCTGATATCTTGAAAAAATATACAAAATCTTTTGTAAGATTATACACAATCTTATCAATAGAAAAGATATCGTTGCCTATTTCATAATGATACGATATCTTTTTCAATCTACAATTACTGCTTATGTTTGCAATTACTCCACCATTCATGGCAGAATCGATAAAACTTTTTATATGGATCAACTTAGCATTTTCGTCCAATATGTAATGTGGTGTATTGTAATCATCAGGATCCCCCACAAAAGCTATAGGTACCTTGACTTTTTGAAACAAATTGGAAAATCTGGCATCCGCAACGATAAAGCCATATTTTATATCGGAGGGATCGATATGCTCCCTGGACAGATCTATACTCTGAAACCCTTCATCCTGACAGAAAGCTCCAATCTCACCAATTAATCCATCATTATCTGTTTTAAAATATATCGACTTCATGACATAAGTATACCAAATTATTTTAAAAAAATAAATAAATTTTTAAGTTAAATCTAATGGAAATTTTTCATGTGAAATCATTTGGTCTGCAGTTCATTTCTCACAAAAGATATAAATTGATTTAAGTTTTTTACCCCAAGTATCGTATCTGGCTCAAAATATTTGAATGTTTTTGCAATATCCGCAAGAATCTCAAGCTGAATCTGTGGATTATCACTAGGAGTGAGTATCAAAAAGATCAGATGGGCTAATGTACCATCTCTACTACCAAAATCTATTCCTACATTAGAAATTCCCACTGCAATAATAGGTTTCTCAAGCCCCGGAACCCTTCCGTGGGGAATAGCTATACCATTTCCAATCCCCGTTGGCATCAGCCTCTCCCTTTCGGTTACGATATATTTTATATTCTCAAAATCCAGATTATAAACATTAGAAATGACCTTACACAGCTGCTCTATAGCCTTTTCATCCGTATCAGCATTTAAATCTTTAATAAAAAGTTTGTCCGACAAATAATCGTAAAACTTATAATGATACCCTGTGGCAAATATCACTCTCAAAATGACAGGAGATGACAGAATTACAAACAATACAGATAAGACATAAGAAACAAAAATCTGTTCATTTACAATTTGTAGCGATAAAAGCATCGATATAAATATAATATCCGTAGCCCCTGTGATGGATAAACCATATCCAAAGCCACATGCCTCCCGTGTACTTTTATTAAAATACTTATAAGGAAAAAAGCCTGAAGTAACTGAAATTATTACACCAAGCACCACAAATAAAATTGTTATCTTAAAATCTATCTGGTTGCTAAAGTTTAAATACAAGCCCAATGACCCAAAGTATATCGGGGAAAAAAATGAATTTACGATACTTTCTATTCTATAATGTATCTTATCCCTGAAATGCTCCGAATCGCTTATAATAAGACCTGATAGAAATGATCCAACTATGGCATGAGTCCCCAAAAATTCTGCAATTGTGGAGAATAGAAAACATAAAGAAAACACAAACGCTAATATCCCTTCTGGCCAGCTAAATTGAGATTGAATATAGGGTAAAATTTTATCCACAATCTTTCTGATTACAGTAAGAACCATTATTACAAAAAGGATAACCAAAAAAATATTTAAAAAGATGAAAAAGATATTTGTATCATGAAACTTTTTGAAAAAGATCAATATAACAGAAAAACCTATCCATACAATCATATCAATGAAAACAGCAGTACCCACAAGAGACATCCCCACATCTGTTCTGTAAAGATTTAGATCAGATAGAATCTTCACAAGAACTGGCAAAGCCGTTAGGGCCAACATAAACCCCAGGGAGATAATAAAAAATGATTGTTCAATTTGATTGTAATTTATGTCAATAAGATAGTAAAAGACAAAAAAAGAAACCAACAGCGACACAACAATCTTTAAAGGGGCAGAAAATAGTATCACCTTCTGCTTGAGAATCGACCCCAGATCCGACTCCATCCCCGCCACAAGTAGCAGCATAACCACTCCAACCCCATTGAAAAGGTGTAAAAATTCTCTAAATAGATCCTGATTAAACGTTTTTTGATAAAATTCTGGGAAAAATATCCCCAACACTGTAGGCCCAAGGATAATTCCAGCAATAATCTCCCCCACAAGGGCACTGTTAAAAAACCTGCGGGTGATCTCACCCAAAAACTTTGCAGATAAAAGTATCAAAAATAGAGATAGAAAAAAATAACCGTAGCTATGTTCCATCGTCTGCTGTCCTAAAAGCTATTTATCTTTAGCCACATACACACCAGTCCATTTCGTTTTATCTATACCGCTATTTGCAAGTTCTTCACATCTTTTCATATACACTTCAGAAGGTCCATCTTCATATTCCCTGAAGATCCTTTCAAACTTATACTTTGCCTCTGAAAACTCACCTTTTAGATAGTCGCTAAAGGCATCTGAAAAAAGATCTGTTATCTTTCTATTCGTCTCGGTATCTTCCATTAATTCATAAATAGCTATCGGCTCCGTCTTACCCTTCACCACCACAAGATCTACATTCCTGAAAATAAATGGCTCTGTCGTTTTTGATTTCGTTGATTCACTTACTATTATATGTGTCTTGTAGTACTTGTTTAGCCCTTCCAACCTTGATGCAAGATTGACAGAATCACCTATTGCTGTATAGTCAAACCTGATATCTGACCCTATATTCCCCACAGTTGCCTCACCGGTGTTTACTCCAATACCTATCTTCACAGGTGGCAACCCCTCAGACTGGAATTTTGTACTTAATTCTTCAACCTTCCTATACATCTCAAGAGCCGCACGGCAAGCTCTATCAGGGTGCTTTTCAATATCCACCGGGGCATTGAAAATCGCCATTATTGCATCACCAATATACTTATCCAGCATACCGCCATGTTCTATTATAATTTTAGTCAGTGGAGTATTGAGCTGATTAAGTATGTACACCACCTGCTCAGATTTTAATTTTTCAGAAAGTGTTGTAAATCCCCTAATATCGGTAAATATAACCGTTACTTCTCTATTTTCTCCCCCAAGCTTAAGCCTTTCGGGATCTTTTAGCATAATATCCACCACTTCTGGTGAAACGTATGTAGCAAAAGCTTTTTTGATCATCAACGACTTCTGATCAGTTATAAAAAATAGTAGCAACTCAGATATAATACTGGTAAAGAGTATAGAAAAGATATGATAAGATTCATTGAGCCATATATAGTATTTAATAAACATAAAATTAACAAAAACTAAATCCATAATGATAATAAGTATATAGACCATCAATCTAAGAGATATTCTTCTTATAAAGGTAACCCCAAATACCAAAACAGGAAAAATAATCATAAGAATTATATCTATAAGAGGCTTATCTGTTAAATAATCAGATTTTAGCATATTTGATACAAGGGTGTAGTGGAGGGATACCCCCGGGGTAACTGGATCTACAGGTGTGGGTCTAAGGTCATACACCCCCACCTCAGTTATACCAATTATAACGATCTTATCTTTAAAATACTCCTCTTTGATCTCACCATTTAAAACTTTATGGGCTGAAACATACTCCACATTGTCATAGTAATTCAACCTGATATAATTCCTATTTGATACCTTTATGTCACCCAATTTAAATTCTTTGAATCCCTTATCATTTAGTATCACCTCTATATCTTTGTTGAGGTAAAACCTCAATAGCTGAAATCCCATCGACGGGAATAGATTACCTTTGTAAATATAACCCATAGGGTAATTTCTGTACAATCCATCCAGATCAGGCTCTATTGAGAAAAAAGCACTCGCAAGGCCTGCGTCAGTGATTTCAGGGATATTCGCCTCTATAAACTGAAATTCCCTGACTTTTGCCATGTTAGATTCCATTTTTACTCTAAATATTGAAAACTCTGAAATCTTTTCTAAATTGGATTCATCTATATCCTGAGTGGCATTATCCCTGAAAAAAAATCCTAAGATGACATTCCCATTTTTTGCAATCGTCTCGGTTAGGGCTCTGTCGCTTTCTGGATTTGATGATTCGGAAAATACAATATCAAGCCCCACCACAGTAGCCTGGTTCAGTTTACCTATCAATCCAGCGATAACTTTTCTGTCCCACGGCCATCTTCCAAGCTTATTTATGCTCTCCTCATCCACATCCACCACAACTACTCTTTTATCAGGCTCATGCTTTATGTTTAAGATGGATCTTATTTTGAATTTTGAATCGGTTATATTATTTGATATCTTTTCCACCAGAGAAATTTTATATTTAAATACAGATGTTAAAATAACAATCACCCCAAAAGCCACCAACATTCGATAGATTAGAAATTTTTTCATAAAACCTCCAGAAACATCATATGTCCACTATCTTCATCACTTCATAATAAAGCTGATTTGTGGGTATTTTAAGAAATTCAGAGTAACGTCTTATATCCTCCCATTCAGGTGAATATTTCTTTACCCCATCGCCGGTTAAAATCTTTATTTTAAATCTGCATCCTAAATACTCCACCTCAGTAAAAGATTTATCAAGCTCATACCTACCAATATTGTAGAAGCGCACACCTCCTGTGGTAGTATGACGCAAGATTGTTTGAATCAGTAGATCCTTGTGTGATTCTTCTGCTATAACGGATAATTTGTAAGAAGGCCTGTTTTTTTTCATAAATATAGGGGTAAAAAATATATCGAGAGCCCCTTTGTCAAAAAGGATGTCAAAGGTATGTCCGAGATGCTCGGACGACATATCATCGATATTTGTTTCTATCATGACAAGCTTCTTCTTTGAATTATCATCCTTATACTTTATGACTCTAAGTAGATTTGGATAAGTGGGTGAAATGACCACAGGTTCTTCAAAGGTAAGCTGATTGGCTTTTTTAGTTAATTTACTACCGGAGATAAGTTGTTTTGTACCGGTGGAATAGTATATATCTTCCACCACTCCGGAAAAATTATAGGTCACCTCTGATACGTAATGCTTGATGATAGCCGCCCCCGTGGGCGTAGTGAGCTCCGTATTGATATTTAGCCTCTCAAATGGAAAATCTTTGAGAATCTCTATTGTGGCAGGTGCCGGAACCGGAATCATCCCATGTGCAGACTTTATCGTACCGCATCCAAATTTCGCAGGAGAGGAAAAAATAAAACCAGGATTTATACTATTTATGAGGTACGCCACCCCCACAATGTCTATTATGGAATCCATAGCCCCCACTTCATGGAAATGTATTTCATCAATGTCAACCCCGTGGATTTTAGATTCCGCCTCCGCAATCAATGTAAAGATTCTGAGAGCGTCACTTTTCACCTTTTCATCAAAAGAATAATCTTCTATAATCTCCCGGATCGTTTTAAAATTTCTACTAGGGAGTATTTCTTTGCTAAAGTTTAATTTTAGCTGATAAGCTTTTATTCCATTTACATACTTTTTATTTAGTCCTATATTCACTGCAATACCAAATATATTAGAAAATATTTCCGACAGTTCGACACTTTTATCCTCTATTTGCAAAAGTGCCGCCATAGTCATATCGCCCGATATCCCTGAAATCATATCCAGATATAATCCACTCATAACAATATTTTACCTTATATGCCTATAAAAGTAAATATTTTATTGGACTAAAAACCTAAATTTTCTCTTACTTTTTTTCCTTTTACATTGACAAATATAATTAATTCTATAGATTATTTATTGACAATAGACATCTTTTTATGAATATTTAAGTAAAAATTTATCAGGAGCATACAATGCCTCATTTGACAAGTAATATCTTTGATGATTTGAAAGAAAAGATATCAGGGGATATCTTTACAGATAAATTAAGAAGATTGATGCACTCCACCGATGGCAGTATCTTTAAAGTGGAACCGATATGTGTCATCTACCCCAAGTCCAGAAAAGATGTGGTGGAGACAGTGGATTTCTGTAGAAAATATGGTTTTAGCGTCCACTCAAGGGGTGCTGGTAGTGGTCTTTGCGGATCTGCAATTGGGAAAGGGATTGTATTAGATTTTAGCAAATATATGAATAGATTAATTGAAATAGACTATGAAAACAGATACTTCCTATGCGAACCTGGCTATCGCTTTGGTGAACTGGAGGCATTACTTAAGGGGAAAGGTCTTTTTTTCCCACCAGACCCATCAAGTGGAGAGTATGCCACCTTCGGTGGAATGTATGGAACCAATGCCAGCGGTGCCCACTCCGTAAAATATGGGAATGTGGCTGATTATATCTTAGATGCAGAAATTGTATTAAGTACGGGGGAGATATACTCATTGAGCCAGATAGAAGAAGCAGATTTTGATGATCTACCTGCCCAATTTAAAGAGATATACAACCTTTATTTAGAAAACAAAGATGAGATAGAATCTTCTTATCCACATATAAGATATAATGTGGCTGGATACAACCTTAAAGGGTTAGTGGAAAATGGAAAGCTAAATATCAGAAAGCTCATTGCAGGATCTGAAGGCACCCTTGCGGTGGTTACGAAGCTGAAATTCAAGCTGGAGCCAAAACCGGAATTTGATAGTCTTGTGGTGGCATACTTCAACGATATAATCTCATCCGCAAAAGCTGTACAAAAGCTTATGCCACTTAAACCTGCCGGTATCGAAATTATGGACAAATCATTGTTGAAAATTGCAAAAGAATCGGATGATTCACTAAAAGATAAGATACCTCTGGGCATAGACAACGTACTACTTATTGAATTCGATTCAGGAAGCAAAGAGGAAGTGGAAGAAAAAGCGATAATGGCTAAAAAGATTTTAGAAGAGGAAAGACTTGCCAGCTCAAGCTTTATTGCCATCGAAGAAGAGGAGAAAAACAGATTCTGGGCTATTAGGAAAGCTGCCGTACCAATACTTTATAAACTGAAAGGTGAAAAAAAGATATTAGCCCTAATAGAGGATGCAGCGGTACCACTGGACAATCTTGTGCCTTATTTCGAAGGGACATACGATCTTTTAAATAAACATCAAGTGGATTTTGTCGTATATGGACATATAGCAAAAGGGCTCATGCACACAAGACCACTACTAAACATGAAAGACCCGGAAGATGTGGCAAAGCTCAAGGCCATAGCCGACGACTTTTTTGAGCTTATTCATTCCTTAGGTGGAGCGATATCCGGGGAACATGGGGATGGAAGGATTAGAAGCTGCTACATAGCAAAACAGTATTCCAATATTTACCCACTATTTTTAAAAGTCAAAGCACTCTTTGACCCACACAATATTTTAAATCCGGAGATAAAAACATATCACGATGAATACCAGGTGATGAAAAATCTGCGTTATGGGGAAAATTACAAAAGCTCAAATGTAATACAGCCCCTTTTAAAATGGAACGGGGAGTTCATCAGCGAAGTGGAAAAATGTCACGGCTGTTCCAAATGTACCACGGTCACCACCGCCACCCGTATGTGCCCGATATATAAATTTACACGGGATGAAGCGGCGGCACCCAAAGCAAAAGGAAATATACTGAGATATCTAATAAGTGGTGAAATTGATGATAGCTCTATATACGAATCAGCTTTTCAATACGTCATTGATCACTGCGTAAACTGCGGTAGCTGTTATAAAGAATGCCCTTCCAACGTAAATATACCCAAGCTGGCAATTGAAGCCAGAAGCCAGTACGCCAAAAAATTCGGTACATCACTAGAAAAAAAACTACTTGTAAACGCAGAGCTTGCCGGAAGATACACGAGAAAATTCTCATCCATCCTAAATGCTCCAATGAAATTAAAGCCTATTAGACTGTTAGCTGAAAAGATGGTGGGCATCTCTTCGGAGAGGGAACCTGTAATATTTCCCAAAAATTGTCTTTATGAAAGGGTAAAACGGTACGAAGGGGAAGGTGAAATAAAGGTATTATACTTTGCCGGATGTTATGCCTCATACATCAGGCCGGAGATTGGTGAAGCTGCCATAAAAGTTTTAAATTCCCTCGGGATGCAGGTGATCACTCCAAATCAACATTGCTGCGGTTTGCCGATGCTCTCCAAGGGGATGGTGAAAGATGCCGAAAATAAGATAAAGGAAAATCTGCAATCCTGGAAAAAATTAGTATACGATGTGGATTTCATCGTGGTTACATGCTCTTCCTGTGGGCTATCACTGCAGGAGGAATGGAGCTATCTATCATCAGACAGTATAATACCGGTGATAAAGCAGAAACTAATACATATCAGTGCACTGGTGAATAAATTTTCGGGTAAGGTCTCCTTTAAAGCCCCCACAAATCTGAAGATATCCTACCATATGCCCTGCCACCTCAAAGTACAAAAAGAAGCAGATTCATCCATTTTGATGCTTAAAAATGTTGAAAATATCGAGGTGGAAAATTTAAATTCCCACTGTTGTGGTATGGCCGGTAGTTGGGGGATTTCGGCCCAAAATTACGACCTCAGTATAAAAATTGGAACACCGATGACAGAAAAGCTCAATAAATCAAACTCCCATTTAGGTGCCACAGATTGCCCCACATGTAGAATTCAGATGGAACATATGAGCTACAAAAAGATAAAACATCCCATCGAGATTTTAGCAGAGTGCATTGTGGAAAAATGAAGAGAACTACGTTTGTAAAAAATTTCTTTTACCTATTTTTCGTTTTGCTGGCTTCTAATATTGCCTTTGCAGAAATAGACAGCTACTATGTAGGGCTAAAGGCTTATCAGGATGGATTCTACGATGTATCTCTTATTAATCTTGAAGATTTTTTAAAAACAGACAATGCTTCAAAAGAAGCGATATTTGCAAAGTACCTATTATACAAAATCTATCTAAAACAGAACAATATTCAAAAAGCAAAAGAGTATTTCCAGATGATAAAAGATCTAAACGACGACAGATTCGATAATAAATCGATGTCTTTTGATGAAGTCTACCTTACCGCCATTGATAATTGCAGTAAAGCATACGCAATAATAGACCAGAAAAAGGATTATTCCCTTAATAAAGCCCTCATCGGTACAAAATGCGCCATTGACAATAGCACCAATATAGACATTCAAGAACTTCCTGACAGCCTTAAGTTTTCCTATATTATGCAGATAAATGACAAGGCATTGATAAAGAAGACGTTTGAAATGCTAAATCTAAAAAACTTAACCAACGAACAGATAAAGCAACTGAGTATAAAGCTCTACAAATACGAACTTATCACTGAATTCTGGAAAGCCTACGAAACTTATAGGGATAAAGATACCATAAACCTTGCAATCGAAAGGGTATGGAAGGTGGGTAAGTATGAAGATGTAATAAAAGGGTACAACTACAACAGACAACACGCACTTCTTCCGGAAACCTACTGTATGGTGCTGGATGCCCATTTTAAAACAAATAAAAAAGTAAACTATTCAATAATCGAAAAATGCTTTACAGCAAAAGATGAAAAATATTACAAAGCGCTCATACGAGCCTATAGCGTTAATAACGACATCCCCATGCTAAAAAATCTAATAAACAGTCTACCGGACAATCAGTCAAATATCCTCTGCGAACTCGGTTCATCCATAATAACTGCCAATCTTTTAGACAAAAAGAACTACAAGCGTTTAATAAATTGTGAAAATATAGATAATATCTCTAATGATCTTTTGCAACAGGGGCTTACATTCCATTTAATCCAGATTCATTTTGGCATGGAGAATCAAAAAAGCTATTACTACCTTGCATATGCCTATGGGCTTGAGGGAAAGAAAAAATTATTAAAAAAGTATTACGATAAAATAACGGTCAAAGATCTAAAAAATAACATATACAAGAGGTTTAAAAGGTATTTAAAATGATTAAGAAGGTATACATCAAAACTTTTGGCTGTCAGATGAATGAATACGATTCCCAGAGAATCTTATCTATATTTGAAGAATCCGGATACGACAGAACAGATGATCCAGAAGAGGCAGACTTTGCCGTAATCAATACCTGCAGTGTTAGAGAAAAGCCCAAAGAAAAGGTAAAAAGTGAAATCGGAAGGTTAAAAAGAATTAAAAATTCAAATCCATACTTTAAAATAGCCATAGCAGGTTGTGTTGCTCAGGAGGATGGGGAAGCTATACTAAAAGAGAATAAAAGTGTTGATCTTGTTATAGGAACAGATGGGATTCCAAAGCTGTATGAAGCCATTTTTAGAGTGGAAAAAGGTGAACGCCTTGCCATTACGGAGTTTTACCATGATGATTTTACTGTACCTATTTTCAATAGGAATAGCTCTGTTTCAGCCTTTGTGACGATAATGAAAGGATGTGACAACTTTTGCAGCTACTGCATAGTGCCATACGTTAGAGGAAGAGAAAAAAGCAGACACTACAAAGAGATACTTGATGAAGTGAAATTTTTAGTGGACAATGGTGTAAGAGAGGTGACATTTTTAGGACAAAATGTCAATTCTTATGGAAAAACCCTTGACGAAAAGATTAATTTTACACAATTTCTATATATGGCTACACAAATTGTTGGTTTAAATAGAATAAGGTTTGTTACTTCTCATCCAAAAGATTTCAATAAAGATTTGGTGGATCTCGTTGCGTCAGAAAGTAAGATCTGCGAATATCTTCATTTACCACTTCAGGCGGGGTCAAACGATATTCTCAAAAAAATGAATAGAGGATATACTTTTGAAGAATATGAAGAGAAGATTTCTTATGCAAAAGAAAAAATAAAAGGTCTTGCCCTTTCATCGGATTTTATCGTGGGATTTCCGGGGGAAACAGATGAGGATTTTGAACAAACATTAAAAGCCGTAAATGAGATAGAGTATGAGACAATCTTTGCCTTCAAGTACTCCCCAAGACCAGGGACGAAGGCATCATCAATGCCGGATAATATCTCAGATGTAGAAAAAGCAAATAGACTGAAAAAGCTTCTCGATGCTCAACAGATCATAACGGACAAACTTTTAAAACGTCAGATCGGTGAGATTCAGGAAATTTTAGTTGAAGGGAAGAGTAAAAAGGATACAAATGTGTATTCTGGTAGAAATAGAAAAAACCGTATTGTAAACTTTACTTCTGAAAAATCATTACAGAATGGTGAAATTGTAAAAGTAAAAATCACTCAGGCGAAAAAGAACTCCCTTTTCGGCAATTTGGAGGTATCATGAGGCAGTTTAAAGTAAAATGCGTGATCAAAGACCCCTTTATATCATCCTACAAAGTGATATTGGAAAGTATTGATGATTCTATACTATTACCGTTGCCGGTGGGGCCTTTTGAAGCGGAGGCAATCTTTTATGTCTTATCATCTCTAAAAAAGCCTCGTCCTATGACGTATGATCTAATGGCAGACATACTAAGACAACTTGGGGATGTGACCGTTAACAGATTGTTTATCGATACATTTGACGACGGTATTTTTACCGCAAAGTTAGAGCTTAATCATTCTGGCAATACGTTAATCATAGATTGCCGTCCATCAGATGGAATAGCCATGAGTCTAAGGATGAATTATCCAATATTCATAGATGAACATGTGGTGCAGCGGAAGAAATGCATCTCCAAAAGCTGTCTGAATGAACATGAAAAGGCTCTTCTGGAGCAGATTTTAATGGATCAAGAAGTTACATATTTATAAGGTGGAATAATGAAGATATCTCTTCTACAGATGAGGGTGGAGGAAGACCCTTTTAAAAATCTTCAAAAAGTCGTTACTCTGACAGAATCTATAAAAGATTCTATAGTCATCTTACCGGAGCTCTGGACAACTG
>PNIN01000012.1 GCA_002878065.1 Calditerrivibrio nitroreducens | reverse complement strand
TATGGTGCCCTGATTATTCATCCTTTGTTACTTTTATGACTTTGGCTTTTGCCTGCTCAGCTTTTGGGATGGAAATCTTAAGAAGTCCATCTTTCAGGCTTGCTTTAATATTTGTGAAGTCTAGGTAGTTTGGCAATGAAAACATTCTGGAAAACTTACCAAACTGCCTTTCCATCCTGTAGCAGTTGTCATTTTCTTTTTCAAATGGAGCTTTTTTCTCTCCTTTGATGGAAAGAACACCATCGTTTACTTGAATCTCGATATCCTCTTCACTTACACCTGGAATATCCATCAGAAGTACTATTTCATTCTCTTTTTCAAATACATCAACGGGTGGTACAAACTCCCCTCTGTTTTGAACAGATGCCTCAGGATAGGCATTTTCCTCAAAAATCTTATTGATTCTTTCCTGAATGGAAAGTAGGTCTTTGAATGGATCCCATTTTACGATTGCCATAGCTTACCTCCTTTTCTTGTTTTTTGTATCTGAATAATAAAATACACTTGAGTCTGATTATGTCAAGTATTTTTTTAAAATAAACTCAATTTTTTTTATATCTATATATAATGATATATGAGTCTAAAATGTAAATAATCAGGGCTATCCAGATTAATATAAATGTTATCAAATACTTAAAATTTAAAGGCTCTTTGTAGAGAAAAGCACCGATGAAAAAAGCGATCGTGGGGGCGATGTATTGCATTATACCCAGGGTGATGAATTGAAGCCTTCTGGCAGCATAGGCAAAGGTGAGTAGCGGTATTGCAGTGGCAGGACCAGAAAGAATAAGGAGGGTGTCGATTTTATAGTTTATTGTTAAAAATGAACTTTTATGTATAAATGAGAGGTAAATTATTAATAGAAAGGAAGGGATACCCATTACTAATGTTTCCACAAAAAGCCCCTGAATGGAACCGAGCTTTCCATTTTTCCTTAAAAATCCATAGTAGCTAAACGTGATTGCAAGTATTACAGATACCCACGGCAGATGATTTAAACCTAGTATCATATTTAACAATGCAATAACCACAATGGTGAAGGAGATGGCTCTACCTTTGGTCATCTTTTCTTTTAGTACTATTCTACCTAAAAGTACGTTGAATATTGGTGCCATGTAGTATCCTAGACTTGTCTCTAAGATTTTACCTGTATTCACCGCCCATATATATAAAAACCAGTTGGATCCAATCATCAATGAACTGAGCAGGAAGTATTTTAATATCTTTTTATCTTTTAAATATGAAAGGGTTTCTCTTAATTGCCTCTGAAGTAAGAGAATAAGATTCAGGAATAGAAATGACCAGATAATACGATGGAAAACTATTTCAAAGGGATTCACCTCTTTTAGAAATTTCCAGTAAATCGGAAAAATCCCCCAGAGGGAGTAGGCGGCTAATCCGGATAAAAAACCTTTGGTGGATTCTTTCATTTAATCTATCTTTAGATCAAATTTTATGATTTTTATAAATTCATCCAGCAGATCTTCTTCTCTTACCTTTTTTATCACTTCACCTTTTTTGAAGATTATTCCTAAATTCTTACCACCTGCTATGCCGTAATCCGCCTCTCTGGCTTCACCGGGGCCATTTACAGGGCAGCCCATTACAGCTACGGTGATGGAGTGATCTATCGGTTGTAGTATCGTTTCAACTTTTTCCGCAAGTCTTATAAGATCGATCTCCGTCCTTCCACAGGTGGGGCATGAAATGATTTCCACTCCCCTTTTTCTAAGCCCTAAAGATCTTAAAATCTCCCAGCCAACTTTTACCTCCTCTTCCGGATCTGCGGTGAGGGACACTCTTAACGTATCTCCAATCCCTTCCGCCAGAAGTGTTCCGATGCCAACGGCTGACCTGATGGTGCCTGAGAATTTCGTGCCTGCCTCGGTGACCCCGATATGAAGGGGGTAATCTATAAGTGTTGATATTTTTCTGTAAGCATCTATGGTCATAGGAACGCTACTTGCTTTTAACGATACCTTCAGATTTTCAAAATTCTCATCTTCAAATATCTTAATATTTCTCAGCGTTGATTCCACAAGGGCATCAGAATTGACCCCCATCTTTTTCAGGATATCTTTCTCTAAAGAACCAGCATTGATACCAAGCCTGATGGCACAGCCATTTAATTTTGCCGCCTGGATTACCACTCTTGTTTTCTCTACACCACCAATATTCCCTGGGTTTATTCTGACACAGTGGACACCTTTTTCAATCGAACCTAAGGCAAGTCTATAATCAAAGTGAATATCTGCGATTAGAGGAATTTTTATGTTTTTGAGGATTTCCGGGATATTTTCTAAAGCTTTTTCATCCGGCACTGCTATTCTAACAATCTCACAACCGATCTTTTCCAATCTTTTTATCTGTGTTACGGTTTTTTCCAGATCCCTTGTGTCAGTATTGGTCATACTTTGAACGGTTATGGGGCTTCCGCCACCTATATAGATATCTTTTAATTTTATTTTTTTGGTTAATCGCCTCATTTATCTCCTTTAACTATTGACTAATTTATTTTTAATGCTATACTTAAATAATGAAAATATCAACTCTTATTTTAATCTTTATAATTATCTATGGCTGTGCAGGTCCCACGAAGATCAATGTGGCTGTAACTTTGAATCCAAGAAATCCCGAGGTTATGAGTTATAGAAGATTGGCTGTTTTACCTTATTCTGGCCGGTTTGGGAGGGAATTTGCGTCAAAAGTGGAGGCTATGATCATAGCACAAAAAGATTCTTCCGGAAATCCATATTATAGCCTTGTTGAAAGGGCGGAGGTTGCAAGGATAGTCGATGAGATGAAATTTTCCACAAGTTACCTTGTGGATCAGAACACTGCTGTGGAGATAGGTAAGCTTCTTGGCGCAAGAGCGATTATGGTAGGGTCAGTAAATAGTTTTTCTGTGCAGGACAATCCATATCAGGAAAAAAGGGTAAGGTGTGGTCAATATCAAAATAATTATATAAAAGGCCCCTATGGGCCAATAACTATACCTGTTTGTATCAGGTGGGATCCCTATTATGTGAATTGTGTCGAAAGGACTGCTAATATGTCTGTTTCCTCAAAAATTATAAGTGTGGAAACGGGAAGTATAATTTATTCCTCTGACTATTCCGACTCCGAAAAGTCTGTGGCGTGTTCTGATAGTGGTTATGCTGTAAAGTCAAGCTCAGAGTTGGAATATGTGGTTCAAAATAGGATATTAAATAACATAAAGATGGATATTTTACCTTATAAGGTTGACCTATCTATAGTATTAAAAGAGGATGATGATAATATAAAAAATAGTAAGTCGAGGGAAAAATTTTATTCTGGTCTCGAATTTGCCAAAAGTAATAGATTAGATAGAGCTTGTGAGCTCTGGAAAGAGGCGTATGAAACGGATAAAGAATCAGTTTCACTTACGTATAACCTCGGAGTTTGTAGCGAAGCTTTCGGGGATCCATTGCTGGCACAGGAGTATTACAAAAAAGCGGATAAATTGATCTCCAAACCTGACAAAATCATAAATGATGCTCTTTTTAGGATTTCTAACATCATAAAGAATAAATATAAAAATTAGTTTTCGGTTAACTTTTTTCTTGCATTATAAGGAGAATTGTTTTAAAAAATGCAAAAAGTATTTTAGGAGTAGATATGTCTAAATTTAAGATTTTAATCACAGATCATATAGCGGAAGAAGGTTTGGCTATACTCAAGGCAGACCCAAATGTAGAGGTAACTGTAAAGCCAGGTATAAAAAATAATGAACTAAAGCCAATTATAGGGGAGTATGATGCTGTAATCACCCGAAGCGGCACCACCGTCACCGCCGATTTAATAGAAAATCCAGGTAGACTAAAAATTATTGGTAGAGCAGGTGTGGGGTTGGATAACGTTGATATTGAGGCGGCAAGTAGAAAAGGGATCATCGTAATGAATGCCCCTACAGGTAATACCCTCGCAGCCACCGAGCTTACCATGGCTATGATGCTTTCTGCTGCCAGAAAAGTTCCCCTTGCCAATCAATCTTTAAAGGCCGGGGAGTGGGATAGGAAAAGGTTTATGGGTATTCAGCTTTATAATAAAGTTTTAGGTATTGTGGGGCTTGGTAGGATAGGTAGCAACGTGGCCATAAGAGCAAAAAGCTTTGGGATGAAGGTGATAGCTTATGATCCCTACATAAAGAAATCCAAAGCTGAATCTCTTGGAGTTAAATTATATGATAATCTGGATCAACTCATAAAAGAGGTCGATGTAATTACTTTTCATACTCCTCTTACCAAAGAAACCCACAATATGATAAGAAAAGAACATATTGAAAAAATGAAAGATGGGGTTATTATTATAAACTGTGCAAGGGGTGGGATTGTAAATGAAAATGATCTGTACGAGGCTGTGAAATCCGGTAAGGTGTTTGCTGCCGGGGTGGATGTTTTTGAAGAGGAGCCACCAGTAAACAACAAGCTTTTGACGTTGGATAATGTATTCGTGACCCCCCATATTGGGGCTAATACCCATGAAGGTCAGAAAGGTGTGGCCGTAATTATTGCGGAGAATGTTTTAAATGCCCTTTATGGGAAATCTTATATAAATGCTGTGAATATTCCATTTATGAAGTCACAGCTTAGTGAAGAATTACAGAGATATTTTGAGCTTACCGAGCAGATGGCCAAACTTGCGGCTCAGATTATAAAGGGTAGGGTGGAGGCTTTCAACGTCACTCTTGTGGGAAAACGCTTTGAAGAGGATATCTGTGAGAGGACATTTGATACACCTTTCAGCTATCAGCCTTTTACCATTGCAGGAATAAAAGGGCTTCTGGAAGTAAGTCTCAAGGAGACGGTATCTTATATCAGTGCTTCCTATCTTGCAAAGGATAGAAATATAGAGGTTTTAGAGCAAAAATTGGACGTTTATGATAAGTTTAATGATCTGGTGGTTTTAAAGATCAAAACCGATGTTGAAGAAAAAGTGTTTGGTGGTACGGTATTCAATGATAATATAGGTAGGGTTATTTTCATAGATAATTTTTATTTTGATGTGGTTCCGAAAGGGATTTTTCTATACTTTAACAATTACGATAGACCGGGTGTCATAGGAAAAGTTGGGACTATTCTAGGTAATCACAACATTAATATTGCTGGATTTGAGCTATCCAGACAAAAACAGGGGCAGGCTATAGCATTTGTTTCTGTGGATAATCCTATAGGTAATGAAATTTTAAAAGAGATTCTAAAAATAGATGGAATGATAGACGCAAAAGTGTTGGAGCTATAGAAAGCTGGGGTTAACCCAGCTTTTTTTATGCAGGTAGAAATTGAGTAATCAATGTATATATTGTGGAGCTAACGATTGCTGCTGCTGGTATGGTGATCACCCATGCCATGACTATTCTTTTTGCAACAGTCCAATTCACTGCTGTGATCCTTTTAGAAAGACCTACTCCAAGTATGGATGAGGTGATTACATGGGTGGTACTTACCGGCATACCTATTGAGGCTGCTCCCAATATTACAGCTGCTGATGATGTTTCTGCTGCAAAACCGTGTACTGGTTGAAGTTTTACGAAATCTTTCCCAAGTGTTTTGATGATTCTCCAGCCACCTGCTGCTGTACCCAGAGCCATTGCTATGGCTGCTGAAGCTTTTACCCAGGTGGGTACCACAAAAGACTGTAATGTGCCGTAGCTTACGAGGGCCATTGTCATGATACCCATGGTCTTCTGGGCATCTGCTGTACCATGAGAAAAAGCCATAAAGGCGGCGGAAAACACCTGAAGATATCTAAAATTTCGATTTAGAGTGTGGGGGTTTTTATTTCTGAATAACCAAAAGATAATAACCATAAAGATAAAACCAAAAAAAGTTCCAAAAATAGGTGAAATGATCAATGAAAGAATTATTTTTTTTAATCCTGCCCATTGGAGGGATTGAAATCCTGCATGTGCCACCACGGAACCCACTATACCACCTATTAAAGCATGTGAAGAGGATGATGGTATTCCGTAGTACCAGGTGATCAAATTCCACGTAATTGCTCCTAATAAACCGGCAAGGATAACTGTCTGGGTTATTATACTTGCATCGACGATCCCTTTACCTATAGTGGTGGCTACCTTTGTGGAAATCATGGCCCCTAAAAAATTAAGTCCTGCAGCCATTACGATTGCAGCCTTTACAGATAAAGCCCTTGTGGATACACAAGTAGCTATGGCATTTGCTGTATCATGAAAACCATTTATGTAATCAAAAGTTAAAGCTGTTACGAATACGAGTATAAGAATAATAAATGATGTATCAAGCATGTTTTACCACCACTGTTTCTATTATATTTGCTGCATCTTCACATTTGTCTGTTACTTTTTCTAATGTTTCGTAGATCTCCTTCCACTTAATCAGTCTTATGGGATCTTTTTCATCGCTGAAAAGCTTACCTAAGGATTCTCTTAAAATTCTGTCTGCTTCATTTTCCAGTTCATTTATTTCAACAAACGATTCGTTGACTTCTTCATGTTTTTTGTCCATCTTTCTCACTGCTTTCTCGAGAGCCTGGCAACATTTGAGTATTATAAAAGCAAAAGATTTGCACTCTGATGTGATGGTTTGAATTTTGTAAAGAACCATCCTTTGGGCTGATGCATCAATCAGATCCAGGATATCGTCGAGGGCTGCTGCAAGGTCATATATATCTTCCCTATCTATGGGGGTGATGAATGTTTTATTTAATTTTTGGATTATTTCGTGGGTTTTTTTATCCCCTTCATGCTCAATATCTTTGATCTTTTTTTGGTATAATTCGATCTTATCGAAATTATCTGTAAGTTCTTTAAGAAGTGTTGCCCCTTCGATGAGCAATTTAGTCATTTCCTGAAAGAGTATAAAAAATTTTTCTTCCTTGGGTATAAGACCAAACATAAAACCTCCAACAATTTTTTAAAATATTTTTAACATTTATTTGAACATAAATCTACATTTTTTTTACAAACGCTGTTTCGTAATAATTGGGTAAGCAGCTTTTTATGAATTTATTATACAGGGATAGATGAATTTTCTTCGGATTGAACTATTGGAGATTTAATGGTCGGGGCGAGAGGACTTGAACCTCCGACCCTCGGTTCCCAAGACCGATGCGCTACCAAACTGCGCTACGCCCCGAATGGAGAAGTCTTATATTATAAATATTCCTGTATGTCAATAAAAAAATTGTAAAAATATAGCTTTATTTGTAAAAAATTGTACCACTCTGAAATCCATCTGGTAGGTTTGGAATCTCTTTAAAATTAAATCCTGCTTTTGAAAAATCTTTTCTTATCCTTTTGCTACAGGCGTATGTGGCAATGACACCTCCATCATTTAATATATGATACATTTTTGAAATTATATCTTCATCCCACATTTCACCGTTGTTTCTCTTGCTGAAAGGGTCGAAGAAAATTACATCAAAAGTATCTTTACAATTTAATATATAGTTTCTTGCGTCACCTATCTTTAATTTAAAATCATAGTTTTCAAAACTGCCATTTTCGAGTAAAATTCTAAGTACCTTATAACCATATACAGGCCAGAGAAATATGGTATTTTTTACGATTTCGATGATTTCCGGATCTTTTTCAAGGGATGTAATGGACAGTTTATTCTTTAAATCTTTTGTTTTCTCAATGGTTACCGCAAGATTGTAGCCCAAACCGAACCCTATATCCAGAAGTTTTATAGGTTTTTCTCTTAATATATTAACTATGTTTGATGCCATCACATATTTGTAAAGACTTTCTGTGTAAGCACCTATCGATTTGGCATGGTATGCTTCTTCATAACTGAGGTTGTAGAAAGATATAGAACCGTCAGCTGTGGCAAAAAGCTTTTTATTACCCAATAAGGGGACTAAATTTCCCATCTTTGAATATAATGTGCCAGCTTTCCTCTATTTTTTGGGGATAATCATCCCTGTAATGGGCACCTTTGCATCCCTTTCTTTCAAGAGCTGCAAGGCTCAACAGAAGGGATACGGTTGCAATATTTTTTAATTCACCACACTTTCTTGATACCGGGATTTTTCCATTCAGATTATCTAATAGTTCTTTTGCAAAATCTATCGTTATTTTGAGAGTTTTTTCGTTTCTTATTATACTTGCATTTTTCCACATTATTTCCTGAATATCATCGTATAGTTTATCAACATCTTTCAGGTCGATATGGTTATCTATTGGGAAATCTATTTCATAGATATTGCTGTTTTTTGTGTCGATTATTGCGGCTTTGGCACTTCTTCCACCAAAAACAACTCCTTCAAGAAGAGAATTGCTCGCCAGTCGATTTGCTCCGTGTACTCCGGTGCAGGCAACTTCTCCACAAGCGTATAGATTTTCTATGTTTGTCCTTCCCCATAAATCAGTTGCAACTCCACCCATGTAATAATGGGCTGCCGGACTGACCGGAACTAATTCTTTTGTGATATCTATGCCATAAGAAAGACATGTGGAGTATATCTTGGGAAATCTATTTTTAACAAAATCACTGTCCAGGTGGGTCAGGTCCATTAAAACATAATCAGACTCAGTTTTCAACATTTCAAAAAAGATGCTTCTACTCACTATATCTCTAGGGGCTAATTCCGCCTTGGGATGGTAGTTTTGACAGAATCTTTCACCTTTTATATTTCTTAATATACCACCTTCACCGCGCATCGATTCACTGAGGAGAAATGCAGGAGCATTTTCAAGGTGCAATGCGGTTGGGTGGAATTGATAAAATTCCATGTCTTTTAATACTGCATTGGCCCTAAAAGCTATTGCCATTCCGTCTCCTGTGGCAACCTCAGGATTAGTAGTCCTTTTAAAAATTCTACCTGCTCCACCGGTGGCCAGTATTACAGCTTTGGAGTAATAAATTTCCGGTTTATTATTTATCTCATTGATGACAAGTACGCCGTAGACCTTATTATCCTTTGTTATAAGGTCTACGACGAAATGATTGTCAAGTTTGTCTATGTTTGTAACTTTACTGACAGCCTCTTTTAGAGTCCTTACTATCTCATGGCCGGTGGCATCACCCCTTGCGTGAATAATCCTATTTACACTGTGGGCGGCTTCTCTTGTGAAGTCGAAATGTTCACCATGCATGTCGAATTTAGCTCCATTCGATATTAGCTCTCTTATATATTTGGGCCCTTCTTCCACCAATGTTAGCACAGCGTTTTTGTCGCATAAGCCATCACCAGCATTGATAGTATCTTCGTAGTGAAGGAATATATCGTCATCATCAGATAATACCACCGCCACGCCACCCTGGGCGTATTCCGTACTTCCTTCACCTAAAATCGATTTGGTTATTATTGCCACACTACCGTGCCTTGAAAGTTCAAGGGCAGCCCTAAGGCCAGCAACTCCAGAGCCCAAAACTAAATAATCGTAGGAGCTTTTTTCCATTGATCACCACCTTATACCAAGTTTTATTCCGAGCTGTTTAACCTGACCTGCACTCCCTTCCACTGTGAAGTTTAAGAATGGAAATGGGGTAACGGAGATACCCGCAAAAGCTCTGTATATCATTTCATGAACATCGTCTAAATCAACATATTTTGAGCTTTCGGATGCATTGACTCTGAGTGCAGTCACCCCTGCGTATGGTGTAAGGAATAAAATCCCTTTGCTTATCGATAAGTCTATCTGCTGTGTATTTATATCGAGTTCATCCAACCCTTCAAGTTTAGAAAAAGCACCTCTTATGGCAACAGCTGGTGTGATAGGTGTCCCACTTAAAATTGCATATTTCAATTCAACCCCCCATAGCTGAATATCTGATCCAGGAACTTTTGAATACATCGCACCGACATCAATATTCATAGGTAAACCTTTCATGGCATGAAGCCTTGGAACGGGTATAATTGGCCATGCATCCTGATCTTTAAAAATCTTTTTCCAGTAATCTTTATTCTGGTCAACTTCTGTAAAAGTGGTTTCTACACTTATGTCAAATCCGGTAATCCCAAGTGGTTCTGCAGGTGCCATAGGATTAAAAGCAAGGGCTACCCCGAAATCTCTGGCGAGATCTTTAAACATCTGATTGGTGTAATCTGAGGAGAATTGGATATCTTTGGCATAAGAATAAGAAAATATCGATGTGACGAGAAAAAAAGCTATGGAGCCTAAAATCTTTTTCATGTTGCCCCCTTTTAAGTTATTTAACTTTAAATGCAGTGGGTAAATGGAAATTCTGCTTTGCTCTGCTGAAATACCCCATTTTTACCCTCTTGCATCTCTTTTTAATATATTTTAGCATATTTTTCAATCCTAATATTTCTGTGGATTCTATCTTATTTTCATTAAAAAACTTTCGGGGAACTGTTTTTAAGTCTCTCAATTTTAGGTATTCAATTTTGAATGTATTCAAAAATTCGATAGTTTTTTCTATTTCGGCTGTGGAATCTGTAAATCCTGGTAGAGTTAGAAGATTTATTGAAATAAACACTCCCTGCTTTTCGGCAAACTCAAAGCATCTGGTGAGGTTATCAAAGTTTACCGATCTTTTTTTAAGAAAATCTGGATTAAACGACTCCACATCAAAACTTAATGAGTCTATTAATTCATCAAATATAGAGTTTAATCTCTCAATTGAAAAAGCGTTTATGTTTAGGTTTATCGTTATCTTCTCGTTTCGCAAGTTTTTAATAACTTCGTATGTTTTTCTGTCAGGGTCAAATTTTATAGTGATTACAATATCCTGATTACTTTGTGTCAGTAGAGGGATAAGTTTGTTCAGCTGTTTTAATTCGTTGCTATTTTTGATTATAATCTCACAATTTGAAAGAAAATCGAGCTTTGTTTTTTTATTTAAAAATGATAGTTTGTCATCTTCCTGTATGATATTTTTTAGTTTTTTAAAGAGATCCTGTTTTATCTTCTGCTTGTTTTCAATAAGGATAGCAGGTACCACAAATTGTTCATTCATCCATCCCACAGGGGCAAGGTGTGATGATGTAAAATTATCATTTTCTAAATTGTTTGATTTATAAGAAGGGTAAAGAATTCTTAAATATCCGGGTGATAGCTCGGTATAAACGGGAAAACCGCTGGAAAACTCCACAATCTTTGCCTGCATCTGGTCATAGGAAAAGGGGAGGGCATCGGGTATCATTTTTAAAATGCTATCGGAAGGGAGGGGGATCATTTCCAATTCATAGGGAACTATGTCATAGTTTGCAGTACGGAATACCGATTTTAAAAGCGGGTGGTCGTAAACGGTTCCATTTTTATCGGCAAATACTAAATTTGGGATGTCGTACATATGTCTCCTTGTGAAAAATTTTACAGTTTTATATTGTTTTTTTCTCATATTTTCAATATAATAAAATAGATTATTAATTTGTGAGGTGTTATATGACTGATATTGTTGATATTTATGCAAGGGAAATTCTTGATTCAAGGGGTAATCCTACTGTTGAAGTTGAGGTGATTACATCTGAAGGGGTTGTTGGTACCGCCGCCGTTCCATCTGGGGCTTCCACTGGAGAAAGGGAAGCAATAGAGCTCAGGGATGGGGATAAAAAGAGGTATATGGGGAAAGGTGTATTAAAAGCTGTTCAGAATGTAAATGAGATTATAGCTCCTGAGCTTGAGGGGATCGATGTCACAGAACAAAAATTGATCGATGAGATAATGATCGACCTTGATGGTACTAAAAATAAAGAGAAGTTGGGGGCGAATGCCATTCTTGCCGTTTCCCTCGCATGTGCCAGAGCTGCAGCAATCTCTTTAGGTTTACCACTATACAAATATATTGGTGGGGCTTTTGCGCATACTTTGCCTGTGCCTATGATGAATATCCTAAATGGTGGTAAGCATGCGGACAACAATGTGGATATTCAGGAGTTTATGATTATGCCTGCTGGGGCTGATACGTTTCGGGAGGCATTGAGAATGGGTGTTGAGGTTTTTCATACGTTGAAGAAGGTGCTTCACGACAAAGGGTACAGTACTTCCGTTGGTGATGAGGGTGGTTTTGCTCCAAACTTAAAATCGAATGAAGAAGCGATAGAGGTGATTTTAAAGTCCATCGAGAAGGCTGGGTACAAGCCTGGCAAAGATATATATCTTGCTCTTGATGCAGCATCCAGTGAATTTTACAGCAAAGGTAAATATAATATGGCTGCGGAGGCCAAACCTGAGAAGAGTTCAGATGAGATGGTAGAGTACTATTCTTATCTTTTAGCTAAATATCCTATCATATCCATTGAGGATGGGCTTGCTGAAAATGATTGGGATGGCTGGAAAAAATTGACGGATCAGCTTGGTAAAAAAGTTCAGCTTGTGGGGGACGACATATTTGTTACAAATACAGAAATTTTAGCTGAGGGGATAAAAAAGGGTGTGGCAAACTCCATCTTGATAAAGCTGAATCAGATAGGTACACTCACAGAAACCTTAGCGGCAATTGAGATGGCAAAAAGGGCAGGGTATACCTGCGTAATATCCCATAGATCCGGTGAGACAGAGGATACCACAATAGCAGATCTTGCAGTTGCCACAAATGCAGGTCAGATTAAGACAGGATCTCTTTGTAGAACCGATAGGGTTTGTAAATACAACCAGCTTTTGAGAATCGAAGATGAGCTTCTGGATCAGGCTTATTATCCAGGACTCAAGGCTTTTTACAATCTTGGTAAGTCATTATAAGTAATAGATAATAAGTAAG
>PNIN01000042.1 GCA_002878065.1 Calditerrivibrio nitroreducens | reverse complement strand
ATTTCGTTTTTTTCATTTTTTTAAAATACCTCATTTATGTTTATAGTCTCTGTTCTGTCTGTACCAACAGAGATAAGAGCATATTTTATACCAAGGAAATCTTTTATAAAATCTAGATATCTCTTGGCATTTTCTGGAAGTTCTTCGTAAACTTTTACCTTAGATAAATCCTCCTTCCAACCTGCAAACTCCCTATAAACTGGCGTACAGTTTTCAAGTATTTTTATCTCTGGTGGAAATGTTTCAAGAATTTTCCCCTGATATTCATACCCAACGCACACCTTGATGGTATCTATACCTGTAAGGACATCAAGCTTTGTAAGGGCTAAATAATCAATGCCGTTGAGCATTTTTGAATATTTCATTGCCACCAGATCAAGCCATCCGCATCTTCTTGGTCTACCTGTTGTAGCTCCATATTCATTTCCAACTTTACGCAAACGTTCCCCCATCTCATCATTCAATTCTGTGGGAAATGGACCACTACCAACTCTGGTGGTATAAGCCTTGGTAACAGCAACAACATTCGTCAGATATTTAGGAGATAATCCAGTACCGGTAAATGCTCCACCTGTGGTGGGATTGCTGGAGGTAACATAAGGGAATGTACCATGATCCACATCAAGGAGTGTACCCTGTGCCCCTTCCATCATAATCTTCTTACCTTCGGCTGCTAATCTATTTATAAGATATGATGTCTCAGCTATGAAAGGAGCAAGTATTTCGGCATATCTAATATATTCGTCATAGACCTTCTGTGGATCCAGCGTCTCTATATTGTACACTTTAGATGCGATGGCATTAACTTCTTCCACATTCTGAAAAATCTTCTCCTTAAGCACTTCGCTATCGTAAAGATCACACACCCTTATCCCCACCCTTGCAGCTTTATCTGCATAACAGGGGCCTATCCCTCTACCAGTGGTACCAATCTTTTTGCTTCCCTTCTTATTTTCGCTAAACTTATCGAATATTCTATGGTAAGGCATTATTAGATGTGCCCTTTTACTTATAAAAAGTCTGCCGGTAAAATCGATCCCTTTGGCCTTGAGATCCTCCATCTCCTCTATCAAAGCCTGAGGATCCACCACAACCCCATTGGCAATGATATTATATTTGTCTTTATGCATTATTCCAGACGGAATTAGGTGTAATATATACTTTTCACCGTTTATCACCACAGTATGTCCAGCATTATGTCCACCTGAATATCTTACTACAACATCCGCCTGTTTTGTGTAGATATCTACAACTTTACCTTTACCTTCATCGCCCCATTGGGCACCTAATACAACTACACAACTCATAGATTAACTCCTTACTTATCTATTTAAAAAACACTTTAACTGACTCATCCCTAAGTTTTTCAGCCACTTTTATACTTTTTTCCTGATCTATAAAAACCATATTTTCATCTATATATTTATCAACACCTATCAACGACAATATCTCCTCCACATTAAAAGCCACCCCTGCAGCTGTAATCCCATAGCCAAACTTTTCCATCAATTTGTCATACCTGCCACCACCACCAAGCAAATTACCATTATCAATAGATATAATATCAAAATTAATACCGGTATAATAATTAAGTCCCCTCGTTTCGCTCACATCAAACACAACCTTATCAATATCTCCCCCCATTTCTATAAACTTTTCAATAATCCCTTTTAGGTATAGAACCCTTTCTTTTAGAGTTTCTGAAAAATTTGAAAGGGAATGAATGTTATCCAATACACCCAGTCCACCGAAGGCATCTGGAAGATAACTTATAAGGTCATAAATCCCGCTGTCCTGTGGTAGATTCTTTAAATAGATCTCCATCTCTGAATAATTTTTGCTCTCTAATATCTTTAACAATGGTTGAATATCTATAAAATTTGAAAGGATATTTAAAAATCTTTTATCTCCAATAACTATTTTATAATTGTCTATTTTTAATCTATTCATCACCCTTTTAACTATCAAGAGAAGTTCGAGATCTCCAGACTCCTCATCAGCACCAAAAAGCTCACCCCCAACCTGATATTTCTCAGATTTCATACCTTTATGAATCCCCACATTACGAAAAACTCTTCCACTGTAAGACAATCTTATCGGAAGAGGCATATCTGACAGATAATTTGCCACAATTCTGCAGACCTGAGGGGTGAAGTCAGGTCTTAAAACAAGTGATTTACCAGTATTTCTATCTATAAATCTTATGATATTTTCATCTTTGAAATTAAAGGTTTTATCCGCCAATACATCATAATACTCATAGATCGGTAAAAAAATTTCAGAATAGCCATAAAGTGATAGGACATCAGATATTATACTGATGATCCTATTCATATTTTTTGCACGATCAATAGCAGATAAACTTGGCATCTAAACACCTATGTGATTTTTAAAAATCTCTTCCGCCACTTTTACACCTGCCCCCAATTCGACCTTAAGACCAAACTGGGAAAAACCCATCTCCAAAGAGGATAATGCTATAATGGTATCGAAAAAATCATGGTAACCAAGATGGGAAATCCTCAATATTTTACCCTTCAGATGGTCCTGCCCACCTGCAAAAGTCAGTCCAGCTTTTTCCCTCATCAGCTTAACAAACTTACCTCCATCAAAACCTTCCGGTAAAACTATACCTGTGGCGGAATTAGAAGGGATATCCTTCGCCAGAAGTTCAAAACCCATAGCCATAAGCCCCTTACGTGTGGCTTCAGCACACAATGCATGTCTTTTATATACGTTTGGTAAACCCTCTTTATTCATAATTTCAAGTACAGATTTCAATCCGATAATAAGACTAACGGCAGGCGTCCATGAAGTGGTATTCTCCAGCTGAGATTTCCTTTCTTTTTTCAGATTGAGATAAAATTTCGGAATCCTGGATTTTTCTGTAAACTTCCAAGCTTTTTCAGACAATGCTATAAGGGCAAGCCCTGGTGGTAGCATAAAAGCTTTCTGGGAACCTGTGATGAGTATATCTATTCCCCATTCATCCATTTTTGTTTCGTATACCCCCACAGAGGTGATACCGTCAACGATAAGCAGCGTTTCATCTCTCAATGAAACAATCTTCCCTATCTCTTCAATCGGATGGTAAGCAGTGGTGGATGTCTCACTTGCCTGAACCAAAACAGCCTTTATCTCAGGATGAGCGATAAGCTTCGACTCCACCTGCTCTGGCCTTACTGACCTACCCCACTCAATATCAATTGTTATAACCTCAAGCCCATATGTGGTGGCGATCTCCACCCATCTTTTACCAAATTTACCTGCATTTACCACAAGGACTTTATCACCTTCATTCAGCGTGTTTACAATAGCAGCCTCCATTGCCGCAGTACCACTTCCCGCAATGGTCAAAACATCCTGTCTGGTGCCAAATATCGGCTTTAGTCCTTCTCTTACTTCTTTAAATATATTTGAAAACTCAGATGTCCTGTGATGTATCATAGGCATAGCCATATCAAGAAGAACCTTTTCAGGAACCGGCGTTGGCCCCGGAGATAGAAGATACCTTTTTAACATATTCACCCCAAAGTTTCATAATATTTTAACAGATGAATTATATCTTTTATTAAACAAATTTCAATAGAAAATTAACGTAAACATTTTACTTGACACTTATCAAATAGTTGTATAAAAGCATTATAAATATTTCAAAATTTTTTAAGGAGATTCGGTATGAATAAATCAGAATTAATAGAAAAGATTGCTGAAGAAAATCCTCATCTTAGCAAAAGACAGGTGGAGTTTATCGTAAATGGCGTTTTTAACTCTATAAAATCAGCACTTGAATCAGATGAAAAAGTGGAGATCAGGGGCTTCGGTTCCTTTAAAGTAAGGAAAAAAAATAGAAAAGAAGCCAGAAACCCTAAAACTGGTGAAAAAGTAATAGTAGAAGCCAAAAGTGTGCCTTATTTCAAACCGAGCAGAGAAATTAAGTTGGCTCTTCTTAAATAGGCATAATTTTATTTTATATAAAAAAAAGGGGCTTTACAGCCCCCATATATCTTTCCACCACACGGGTGAAAGTTTTAACCTCATCTAAATCCGCTAAATCCACCACCGCAACTACTTGAAGATCCCCCTTTTGCAGAAGAAAACGATGAAACAGCAGATATAAGCTTTTCTACATTTTCAGATTTGCAATTTGGACACTGTGCTGTATCATCCTTTTTTAAAATAAGCTTGGAAAATTGCTTTCCACAATCGTTGCATCTAAACTCGTATATAGGCATTTGAAACCTCTTATAAATATTTCTTTAATGCCTCAATATACACACCTTTTGGCTGAACACCGATAAACTGCTCAACTACCTTACCGTTTTTGAATATCATAACAGTAGGGATGCTCATAATACCATATTGGGCTGCAAGATGTTGATTCTCATCAACATTCACTTTACCTATTTTTGCTTTACCTTCAAATTCAGCAGCAAGGGCATCTATCGTGGGGGCAAGCATCTTACAAGGGCCACACCAAACCGCCCAGAAATCCACCAATACAGGAACATCACTTGACAGAACCTCAGATTGAAAATTGCTTTCTGTAAATACCAAAGCCATTATAGCCTCCTTAACAATATTGTCTTTTGATAATATATACTAATTTGAATATTTGTCAACAAAAAGGGCAATTTATGACATGGGTGCAAAATTCGCAGTTATAATCTTTTTTAAATTTACAATGGTTCACCATCCCAAGCCTGGTGAGGGTAAAATCGTATTTTAAGGGATCTGAAGAATTTATAACTCTAAAAAACTCTGTAATCTTTAATGCATTTTTTAAACTATTTGTTTCATTACTTACAATCCCATTTTTGTATGCAAACCTAAGGATGTGTGTATCTATAGGATATATTAAATCTTTCCTGTCAAAATTCTTCCACAGTCCAAAATCTATTTCGTCTTTTCTGATCATCCATCGTAAAAACATTCTAAATCTCTTTAGCCCGGAGCTTTCAGGATCAGGAAAAAGTTGAAAAAAACCTCTATCCAATGATCTTTTTTGACCAAATTCTCTACAATACAACACAAATCTCCTAAGCGCCTCCTCCAATTTGTCTGAAAAAAACAGAAAAGCCCCCTCAATGGAACCATATTTTTCATATATTTCCGAAATCATTACATAAAGGTTAAAAATGTCCTTCGAGGTTTGAAACCTATAATAAACAGCTCTATTTTCTTCTACTATATTATTAAATGGATCATTTCCGTAGTAATCGAAAAACCGTATGAGAAAATCTTTTATAAGGTTTACTCTTCCATATGCAAATAGAGCAGATACAAAGGCAACATACTCTTTATCCCCTTTGTAACTGGTGGGAAAAAAAATAGGGTCGGTTTCAATAAACTCGACCCTATTGTAAACCTTGTAAGATCTCTCTAAAAAAAGTAAAATACTATCCCTGTTTCTCAAATGTGTTTGTTCCTCCACATTTTGGGCATTTTTTTGGCTTACACCTGCCTTCTTTTTTTTCACCACAGGATTTACAAACAAAAACAGCCATCTATACCTCCTGATTTAAGATTTTTCTATGCAATCTTCACATTCACCCTTGATTATCACGTTGTACCCATGGACCTTTCCCGGAATATTTTTCAAAAATTCTCCAAAGGATGAATTATAAATATCAGAAACTTTTTTACATTTAACACAAACAAAATGGATATGTTCAGATGTATCAGGATCAAATCTGCTACTTTGGGAATCCACAGATATCTCATTTACAATACCTGATTTGACAAGCGTTTCAAGTGTATTATACACTGTGGCAAAGGATATAGATTTATCATTTTTTCTGATATCATCAAATATTTCAAGGGCTGTAGGGTGATTTTTGTTACCATCCAGATACTCAATTATCCATTCTCTTGGTTTGGTAATTTTGTAACCATTCTCTTTTAAAGCCTGCAAAGCCATCTCTTTAAACATATTCTAACCCCTTTAAAATTATTTTCTCTCTCACTATCTTGTTATAATTATAATTCGTATATTTAAAAAAATCAAGAGGATTATAGCCACCCATATTACTAATTTTTAAAGATATCATAAACTTATTATCATTAAATCTCGGAAAGTACTGATCTATATTTATTATTTTATTTTCACCCTTTTTACTCTTCTTAATGTAATACGCTTCACCTCTTTCATACAAACTTTTCAAAAAGCAATAATCATCCTTTTCAAATCTGTAGATAACATCGGCATCCCCCTGTTCATATTTTGAGATTTTTCCAATCTCTTTCACCACCAAACCATCCGGTAGAATTACATTTAATCTTTTAATTAAATTATCCAGATCTGTTATCTCATCTCCTCTAATCAACAATATTTCATTTTCCCCTTCAACACCCACTGGCAAAGGGTAAACATAATTAATTCGAGGTTGGGGGTTAAACCCTTTTGAATACGACAATCGGTATCCGATAATATTAAAGGCATGGGAAAAGACTCTACTCACTTCAAGGGCGGATAATAATGATGAAAAACCTTTTTTGGTAAAAATTACCGAGTAGTTGATCTCTTTAAAGTCATCAATCTCTGCTTTGATCTCTATATCATACTTATCTGCCTTGATATTCTTTATTTTATCAAAATCACACACACCACATCCTGTACATCTTTCAGTTTTACAGTCAGGTATCAGTATACCACTGGAGCTTTTTTGATATTCTCCCCACAAAAAATCTTTACTTACAAGAGGATTAATATTGTCCCATGGTAGGATATCATCATATTTATATTCTTTACAAGCAAACTCTTCAACGCTATAACCGTAATCGTCGAAAGTATCTCTCCACTTACTCATATCAAAATATTCATTCCAACCATCGAAACAACACCCGGATTCTACTGCTTTTATTATGATATCGTTTAGCCTATCATCCCCTCTGGAGAAAACTCCTTCCATGACACTCTGATCGATATTGTGCATCTTAAAATTGATCTTATACCTTTTAAAAAGGTCTTTTAACATGTTGTGTTTTCTTAAAAAGTCTTCCCTTCTATTCTGTGGATGCCACTGAAAAGGGGTGAATGGTTTAGGAACAAAATTTGACACAGACGCTGTTATATCTATACTATTTTTGCCTCTAAAATTTAGTTTTAGTCTTTTCACCAGTTCGGCTATTTCCGCCACATCATCATCCGTTTCAAACGGCAGCCCCACCATAAAGTACAGTTTTGCACTACTCCAACCATTTTTCTGAGCCTTTTCAACTGCTGTAAAGATTTCATCCTCAGATATATTTTTATTAATAATATCCCTCATCCTCTGGGAACCAGCTTCCGGAGCAATGGTAAAACCAGATTTTCTCACCTTGGAAAGAGACTCAAAGATGAAATCATCTATCTTATCAACCCTCAGAGAAGGAAGGGATAATGATATTTTATCATTTTTAACCAACTCCGATAGCGATAACAAAAGCTCTGAAATACTACTGTAGTCTGATGCCGATAACGACATCAGGGATATCTCATTGTAACCTGTCTTATTTAAAAGGGATAATCCATCTGATATTATCTTCTCTACATTCTGTTCCCTCGAAGGTCTATAGATCATACCCGCCTGACAAAATCTGCATCCACGGGTACAGCCCCTTGATATCTCTATACTTACCCTATCCTGTACCACTGGCATAAGTGGTACAATCTGGTTTTTGAGATTTGTTTTGTGAGAAAATTCTGTAAAAATATTTCTTTTAACTATTTTATTATAATCTAAAATAGGAACATAAACAAAAGGGAAACTGTTTAGATATTCCAACCTATCTTTTCTACTTCTAAATTTCAAAACTCCTTCCAAAACCTTTCGAAATTCATCATCCATTTCCCCCACAAAAAACGCATCCACAATCCTGTTTAATGGGGCAGGATTGTATACGCAGGGACCACCAGCCACAATAATAGGATCATTTTCAGATCTTTCACTGCTCCAAAATGGTATTTTAGAATATTTTAACGTCAATATAATATTTGAATAGGATAGCTCATACTGCAAACTAAAACCTAAAATATCAAACCTATTTAGTGGTATTTTCGATTCAAGGGAAACAAAAAGATCCTCCCCCATAATCGTAATTGCATCCATCCATGGCACAAAAAATCTCTCCGCCACAATCTTATCCGAAGAATTTAGCGATTCATATAATATCTTCATCCCTAAGTGCGACATCCCTATCTCATATGTATCGGGAAAGGCAAGACAAACTTTGACAATGCCATCATTTATCTTCTTATGAATGCTATTAATTTCATTATTGATATATCTCACAGGCTTAGAAACCATGGTCAATCTTTTTATATAATCTGTCATCTAACGTCTCCAGGGGAATCAAATTTTCTAATGGATATGGAATTAGCTATTCCAAGTAGTGTCATAAAGGTGATAAGCGCAGATCCTCCATAACTGACAAGAGGCATAGGTATCCCCACAACGGGGAGTAACCCAAGTGTCATTCCTGCATTAACAAAGAACTGAAAAAAGATAAGCGATGCAATGGCCACCAGAAGTATTCTACCGGAAAATTCTTTAGTTTTTTGAGCAACATACAAAAGCCTGAAGATAAGAAATCCAAACAGCCCAATCATCAAAACCCCACCTAAAAATCCAAATTCTTCATTAATCAAAGCAAATATAAAATCTGTATGCCTCTCAGGTAGAAATTTGAGATGGGACTGGGTACCCTTTAGAAGACCTTTCCCGGTTATACCACCAGATCCTATGGCAATCTTAGATTGAATCACATGGTATCCAGCACCGTAAGGATCGCTCTCCGGATTTAAAAAGGTAAGCACCCTCTCCCGTTGATAATCATGAAGTTTGTTCCACATTACAGGAGTAATTACGACGGATAATATCAAAAAAAATATCAAAGTTTTTGTTTTAACCCCCCTAAAAAGTAACAATATCCCCCAAACCGCAAGAAAAACCATCGCAGTACCGAGGTCTGGCTGTAAAAATACAAGTATGAATGGGGGCAATACAAGCCAAAACTTCTTTATTACATCCATCAACCCTAACTTATTTCCATCAAAGTCGTTGTAGATTTTAGGCATCATAAGAATAAAAACTATTTTGAAAAATTCGGATGGCTGAAATCTAAAACCCCCAATATTAATCCATCTCTGAGCCCCCATACCTATATGACCGATTACCAAAACAAGTGCTAATATAACCAGACCAAGTATATAAAAGATAACATTCCACTTGATCAAATGCTTATAATTGAAAAATGAGAAAAATATGTAAAAAGATATCCCTATCAGCGCCCAATATAACTGCTTTATATAAAATGTTGAAAACTTATTGGCCGTGGGATCATATGATGCGCTATACACAGCGATGAAGCCATACAAGAGAATTGACAGAATTACACCGCTAAGATAAACATCAAAATTTTTAAATAGCCTTTTATCTACCTGAAACATAACCCAATTGCACCATTTTGTTAATTAAAGCCCCAGCTATTGGAGTAGCTCCGGAACTTCCGGCACCTCCGTGCTCCACAAACACCACAATGACGTATTGTGGGTTATCCGCCGGAAATACTCCACCAAACCAGGAATGATCCCTATATTTTTCAGGAATCTGATCCTGATTCATATTCTCCGTCTTTTTGAGCCCCACCACCTGGGCTGTACCGGTCTTACCACCAACCAATATGCCATCCACTTTTGCCCTGTAAGCAGTTCCCCTTTCCCCCATTACCGTTTCCACCACCGCATCAAGCACTGTGGATACAACATCTTTTGGAATATGCATATCATTGATCAATTCGCTATTTATCTTGTATACCTCTTTAGTTGTGATAATTTTATCAAGCAGTCTTGGCTTGTATAGCTTCCCTCCATTAAATATCCCACTTAACATAACCGCCAGCTGCAGAGGTGTTGTGGTCATATAACCCTGTCCTATAGATGTAATGATGGTCTCACCCGGGTACCAACCCTGCTTGAAAACCTTTTTTTTCCAATCCCTATCCGGAAAATTACCTGCACTTTCCGTTGGAAGATCTATCCCTGTTTTACTTCCCAATCCCAAACCTTTTGCATATTTTACAATATTATCTATACCCAATTTTAACCCCACATTGTAGTAATAGACATCACAGGATTCTGCAATAGATTTTTTAAGATTTACTACACCATGACCATCTTTATTCCAGCATCTATAAGTAAGATTACCATAGCTAAACTCTCCATTACAGTTGAACGTAGTATTTGGTGTTATCACTTTTTCATTTAACGCAGCAGTAGCCATTAAAACTTTGAAGACAGATCCGGGAGGATATGCTGCCTCCGTAGCTCTATTAATGAGTGGTTTATCGTCATTGTGTAGTTGTTTCCATTTATCTTCACTTATATATGGAACAAAATCGTTTAAATTAAACGTTGGAGCAGAAAACAGTGTTATTACTTCGTTACCATCTATTTTAAGAATAACTACAGCACCTTTTTTGCCGGTAAATAATTCTTTTGCATATTTCTGCATGTTGAAATCTATCGTAAGTGCAATATTGTTTCCCGGAACAGGGTCTTTCACGTTTGTAATATTCACAGCCTGTCCCAGACTATCCACTTCAACATATTTTAGACCATTTTTCCCCCTTAAAATTGCCTCGTAATACTTTTCCAACCCGGTCTTACCTATTAAATCCCCCGGAAAGTATATCCCATATTTTTCTATCTCATCAAGGTTTACCTCCCCTAAGTATCCAACAAGATGACTAACAGCCTCACCATCTTCATATTTCCGAGAAGTCTCAAGATCAATTTTAACACCCGGAAAATCCTGTGAATGCTCCATAAAATAAGACATCTCCTCAAATGAAAGCCCCCTTTTTATAACTATTGGCACATACGGGTATGAATTTTTTAATCTTTTTTGTACTGTATCTATATTTATATTTAACACCGTACTCAATTTTTCTATGGTACCTTTTAAATCCTTTACATCCTCTTTTAAAAGGGTAAGATTATAGCTGGGAGCATTTTTTACAAACACAACCCCCTTACGATCCATAATCATTCCTCTGCTGGCAAAAAATCTCACTATCCTTATCCTGTTGTTGTCAGAAAGTGTTTTATATTTATCGTAATAAATTATCTGAAGAAAAAAGAGTCTGATTACAATGAAGAAAATAAATATTAGAAAGACAAAAAATAACAAAGTGAGTCTTTTATTAAAAATCTTTATAATTTTATCATTTACCGTACGAAACAACAAATTTAGACTCCAAAAAAGTGTTCACAATATAAATTATTGCAATATCTAAAAAGAGTCTGATCGGGATAGTTAAAGCCATCGTTTCGACTCCTATACCCAAAAATTTTGATACTGCAACATTGTAAAATATCACAGAAGAAAAGTAATATACGAATTTTAAAAGCTGACTCTTAAAAAACATATTTTTACTTATCAATATTCGAAAGAGATATATAATTAAAAATAGTATAGAGGAAATTCCAAAATATAAATCAAGCATATAGTCATTCAACAAAGATAGAGGAATAATATAAAAAAACAGATCCTCATCCGTAAAATCAAAGAAGATAATGATCGATAGTAAAACAATATCAATGTAATTAGACAAAGTAAATAGGTGATAAACGATGTAAAACAACAAAGATAGCGTTAATGACAAAACCATTTTAATCATTTTTACTCTTTATAACAACTAAATTTTCGATCGAGTTGAAATTGACTAACGGTTTTAAGTAAACCCTCTGGAAGATATCTGATGGATTGTTGGAATATGCATAAACTTTCCCAACCGCTAAACCTTTAATGTATAGACCACCAAGACCTGATGTCACAAATATATCACCTTTATACACCTTATCAAGCTTATCATAAAACTCCACCACAAGACCACCACTACCATCACCGCTCATTATCCCTGTTGTTCTGGTTCTAAGGTTCATGACGCTCACTTTGTTGTTTGGATCGGTAATAAGCAGCACCTTGGATCTATTTTTCACAACATCCACGATCTTACCAATCAATCCCATTTCATTCGCTACGCTATCATTTATTAGAGCCCCGTCAGCCTGCCCCACATTTATGAAAATATATTTACTATATCCATCAATATGTTTACCAACTACAGATGCCGCAAGAAATTCTACTTGATAATTATCCTTAAACCTTAATATTTTTTTAAGCTGTTCGTATTCATGCAGTTTTTCATTTAGAATTCTATTTTGTATATTTAACGCCATAAGCCTCTGTTTCAAAGCTTCATTCTCCTTTTTTGTATTTACAAGATAGATATAATTATCGAATAAAGATGAGATACCATCATAAACTTTATAAGAATAGTACACCAAAGGATTCAATATATTTCCCAATATACCTCTGAATGGACCTCTTATTTCGGGATTTCTTATCTGTAAGATAATTAAAAAAATAAAAAACAGGAAGAAGATTAAAATCTTCTTCCATAAATCTTTTAATCTATGCATACCTTTTTAAGTAGATCTAACTCATCAAGTACCTTGCCAGCCCCATAAGCAACCGCTTTTAAGGGGTCATCCGCCACAATAATCGGCAACCCTGTCTCATCGGCAAGTTTTTTATCCAACCCTTTTAATAAAGCACCACCTCCGGATAAAACAATACCCCTATCCACAATATCAGCAGAAAGCTCAGGTGGCGTCTTCTCCAGAGCGCTTTTTACGGCATCCACAATTTTGGAAACAGCATCACTCAAGGCTTCTCTTATTTCGCTATCCGTTATTTCAACGGTTTTAGGAATTCCATTTAAAAGGTCTCTTCCCTTTATCTCTATACTCATCTCTTCCTCAAGACGGTATGCAGAACCGATTTCCATCTTGATCTTTTCTGCTGTGGATGTACCAATCAACAGGTTGTAATTTCTTTTTATATAATTGACTATGGCTTCATCCATCTCATCCCCACCAACCCTCACAGAGTTTGCATAAACAATACCTGATAGGGAGATAACAGCCACTTCAGTGGTACCTCCACCTATATCAACTATCATATTGCCGGAAGGCTCCTGGATAGGCAATCCTGCCCCC
>PNIN01000041.1 GCA_002878065.1 Calditerrivibrio nitroreducens | reverse complement strand
AGGTACAATCCCTTTTGAAGAAATGGAAAAGTTTTTATCATATATAGTAGCTACCGATAAAAAACAATAATGGAGGAAAAAGTATGAGGTATATTTCAAAAATCAAAATCTTAATGGTTATTTCAATATTGCTTTTCAGTAGTTTTGCTTTTGCGGCAACAAATCTTCCAAATTTCACCGAAGTTGTAAAAATTACTAAAGAAAGTGTGGTGAATATAAACACGACCCAAACCATCAAAAAAAGGATACCAAATTTCAATTTCCCTTTCGGCATTAACCCATTCGGTGATTTTGATCTATTCAACGCCCCTGAGCAATATCGGGAGTACAAATCAATGGCTTTAGGTTCTGGATTTATCATATCAAATGATGGCTATATAGTTACAAACAATCACGTCATAGAAAAAGCTGACGAAATAAATGTAAAATTGTACAACGGTAAGGAGTATAAAGCCAAAAAAGTTGGAAGGGATCCACTTACCGATCTGGCTTTACTTAAAATAGATGTGGAAAATGGAGATTTAAAACCTCTAAAATTAGGTGACTCCGATAGTCTTGAAATTGGTGAATGGGTTATAGCGATAGGAAACCCCTTCGGACTTGAATCATCCTACACTGCAGGGATAATAAGCGCAAAAGGTAGGGATTTAGGCGAAGGACCTTATGATAACTTTTTACAAACGGATGCTTCCATAAACCCAGGGAACTCAGGTGGTCCACTGGTGAATCTTAAAGGTGAAGTTATTGGAATAAATACAGCAATTATTGCATCTGGTCAGGGGCTTGGATTTGCAGTACCTGTGAATACACTTAAAAATATTCTTCCACAATTAAAAAAAGGTATCGTCAAAAGAGGGTTATTGGGTGTCCAGAATCTTCAGGAATTATCACCTGAAATGATAAAAGAGTTGAATCTAAACGTAGATCATGGTGTGATAATAAATGGCGTTATACAGGGAGAACCTGCTGACCTTGCCGGAATAAAAGTGGGCGATATCATCACATCCATAGATGGTAAACCGATAAAAACACCAAAAGATGTCACAAACTACATAGGGAATCAGCTACCCGGCAAGATCGTTAACATTGAAATCCTGAGGGTGAGTGTGGATGGTAAAATTGAAAAAAGAACTTTCAATGTCAAACTATCCGAACGGAAAGATTTAACTCAGGAAGATATCGAATCACAGCCCATTGTGGTAACTTCCCTCACCGACGATGAAAAGAGAAATCTTAAATTAGATTATGGGGTAAAAGTAGCTGATATAAAGCCGGGCACAAATATCTACAGAGCAGGCGTAAGAAAAGGTGAGATAATTCTCAGCGTTAACAATCAATTAGTAAATAATGAAGATGAATTCTATAGCATATATGGTAAAATTGAAAAGGGTAAATACGTCGTTTTAAGACTGTATTCTAAAAAGGGTTATAAAACAATCGGATTTACAAAAGATTAGTAGAAAAACAAGAGGGGGATACCCCCCTCCCTTTAAATCATATGGATCCAGTAACTCACTTTTGTTCAGGAATCGTTGCTAAAAATTTTCTTACCAAAAAAAGAGATATAACCACAACCATCATCTTCGGCCTTGTAAGCATGAGCCCGGATATCGACAATTTTATTGGTATATCTGGAAATCCCTTTTTATACCTGCTTCATCATAGAGGTTTTACACACTCATTTTTAGGTGGGTTTATTTTAGCTTACATTCTATATCTGATATCGAAGATGATTAAATATTCTGATGATAAGTTACTTATAAATTTTTACATCTTGATTTTAATCCATATATTGTTAGACGTTTTTACAAATTACGGAACACAGGTTTTTCTCCCTTTTGGCAACTCAAGGGTGGGGCTTAATGCAATTTTTATAATAGATCCAATTTATCTGATAATTCTTATAATATTATATTTCGCTACAAAAAGAAGAGTTAATACCATTTTTTCATCCTACCCAATTATTTTTACCTTTATATTGATATTCACATATCCTGTCATGACATTACTCATAAAAACAACTTATGAATTTAAACTAAAAGGAAACAATCAAAATATTATTGTAACTACTGCTCCATTTTCACCAATATTCTGGAAGATAATAGAGGATAAAGGGGATAATTATGTGATGTATCTATCTTATAAACCTGATGAAAAGCTCATTTATAAAAAACCTGACAAGAATCTTTACGAAATTTTAGACAAGGAGGAAAACCTGCAAATTTTCAAGTGGTTTCTGAAATATCCTTATGTAAATATAAAAAAAGAAACCAATAAAACGATATATGAAATTGCTGACTTAAGATTCGAATTCCCGTTTAGACAAAATCCATTTATTCTAAAGATTATAGTTGAAAATGATAACGTAACTTATATCTTCATGAATTATCACAAAAATTTAAGTTATATTTAATAAAAAGAAAATTAGATAATAAGATAGGTTTGATAGTATAAATTCAATCGTGGTTGGACTAAATAATCCAACCACACAATAACCTTAGTTTAACCTCAGGGCAACAAAAAACGTATCCCCTTCCCTTTCCACCATAAGATTAATGATGGAACCCTTTGCAAAAGATTTCAGTATTGCTGAAAACTCCTTGATATTCTTCACCGGTCTTTTGTTTACAGATATGATGAGATCACCCTCAGCAAGTCCAACAGTTTCAGCCAGAGAGCCGTTTTCCACCTCAACAATTATTACTCCATTTTTATGATTAAAATTCTCCAGATCATCCTGATTTAAATTTCTTACGGTGACACCCAATCTTTGATCCTTTAGCTGCTGAAGAGAATCTTTTGCGATAGATTCATCCTCTGGCATCTTTTCTGTGATAACCTTTACAGTCATCTCCTTGCCATCCCTTATGATTGTCAACTTTAATTCAGCTCCAACTTTTGAATTCATAACAATTTTTTGAAGCTCTGATGAGGTGGTGATACTCTCATTGTTGCATTTTATTATTATATCACCTTCTTTTAAACCAGCCTTTTCCGCAGGTGATTTTGAGTATATTTTGTTTATTACAACGCCATGATCAATTTTAATCCCCATAGACTTTGCCAGCTCCGGTGTCATATCCTGGATACCAACCCCCATCCAGCTTCTTTCAACTTTACCTTTATTTATGATCTGCTCTATTATCGGTTTAGCCATGTTAGCTGGAATTGCAAAACCTATCCCCTGTCCCGAAGCAATTATGGCGGTATTGATCCCTATGACCTCACCATAGATATTCAAAAGTGGCCCACCGGAATTTCCTGGATTAATTGAGGCATCGGTCTGGATAAAGTCTTCATATGTTTCAATTCCCAGTCCACTTCTCCCTTTTGCGCTTATTACCCCAACGGTAAGGGTACCATTTAAACCAAATGGGTTTCCAACAGCTATAGCCCACTGTCCAATCTTGAGTGCTGAGCTATCTCCAAATTTAAGCGGTTTCAGATCTTTGGCATCTATTTTTATAACCGCCACATCAGTTTTTGGATCAGAGCCCACAAGAGTAGCCTTAAAAGTTCTTTTATCAGACATTTTAACACTTATCGAATCGGCATTTTTGATCACATGATCGTTGGTCACAATGTAACCATTTTCTGTAATTATAAACCCTGAACCAAGACTGGTACTCTTATATTCCCTCTGTTTTGGAGTACCAAAGAAATCTCTGAAAAAATCCCTGAAAAGGGGGTTGTCACCAAAAGGGAAATCGAACCTTGGATTAACCTTAACCCTCTGCTCTGTATATATATTTACCACTGATGGCAATGTAGCTTCCGCAACCTTCTCAAAAGATTCCTGTACACTTAAGATCTGTTCCGAAGGTTTTATAGTTACAGTCTGTTGGGGAGATATTTTATCAAGAACGACCTCTTCTTTTGATGAGGTAATCTTCTTAAAATAATCATTAATATTAAATCCGATGACATATTTTAGACCCAAAAAAACACCAAAAACAATTATAATAATAACAACAAGCTTTTTCACAACACCACCTATTTTATTTTTTCTCTAATTTTTAATACAATTCTATTTTTTTCATCTTCATCTTTATAAGTAAGGCTCCTTGGAGTAAATTTTAAACCATCATCTCTGAAACGGGGTATTATGTGGATATGCGAGTGGAAAACCTCCTGTCCTGCATACTTTTCATTGTTTTGAATGATATTTATGCCATCAGCTGTAAGCCCATCTTTTATCCCTTTACAAACCTTTATCAGTACGGGATATATCTTTTGGGCAATTTCTTCATCAGTATCAAAAATATTTACAAAATGTCTTTTGGGTATAACAAGTGTATGTCCAAGATTTACAGGCCTGATATCTAATATTGCAATAAAATCTTCATCCTCATACACTTTTGAAGAGGGTATTTCCCCTGAAATAATCTTACAAAATATGCAGTCCATATACTACCTCCATTTTAATGTGTAAAAATAGCATATTTAGAGATAATTTTCAATTAAAAAAGTTCTCAAAACTAAATTCAAAGAAACATTTATTCATCTATAATATCATCCATTTCTAAAATCTTTTTTGCTTCTTCATCCGGAAGTTGCTCAATACTTTTCAATTTTCTGCCCACGACGTTTGATCTTGTTCTTACCTTATCTATCGTATCTGTTGCCTGTTCCAGCTTCTTTTTTACCTGATCCAATACATCACCATATTTAGACCATTCGGTTTTAACTGCAGCTAAAAGATTCCATACCTCACTGGATCTTTTTTCTATTGCAAGTGTCCTAAACCCCATTTGTAGACTATTTAAAACAGCCCATAAAGTAGTGGGACCAGCAATAACCACTTTGTAATTTTTCTGAATCGTATCGATAAGCCCTGGTTTCCTTACTACCTCAGCAAATAACCCCTCCACAGGTAGATACATCACAGCAAAATCTGTAGTAACCGGGGGATTGATATATTTTTCGCATATATCCTTAGCCGCCCCTTTTATCCTTTGTTCCAGTAGTTTTGATGCCGATTCTATATCTGACAGGTTACCTGCATCAAAAGCATCTATCAATCTATTGTAATCTTCCATTGGAAATTTTGCATCTATCGGTAAAAGTACAATATCATCTTTATCCGATTTACTGGGCAACTTAATGGCAAACTCCACCTTTTCGTTATTACCTTTTGGAGAAACATTCTTTAGGTACTGATCAGGCGTTAAAACCTGCTCCAACATCTGCTCAAGCTGTATCTCCCCTAATATCCCCCTTGATTTAACATTTGAAAGAACCTTTTTGAGATCTCCAACACCACTTGCAAGTGTTTGCATCTCCCCCAAACCTTTATAAACCTGTTCCAACCGTTCACTTACAAGTCTAAACGATTCCCCTAACCTTTTTTCAAGGGTACCTTGCAATTTTTCATCAACAGTCTGCCTCATCTGCTCCAACTGCTTTGTGTTGTCCTCTCGTATCTTCTCCAGTCTATCATCAACGGATAATTTCAATCTATCAAACCTATCACTTAAATTTTCTGTGAGCTGTAAGATATTATAAGACAACTGTTCCAGCTGCTGTTTCTGGGTCTGGCCAAGTTCCCCTATTATTTTGGCATTGGTATCAATGATCCCTTTAAGACTTACAGATATCTCTTCCCTTAGCTGTTTTAGGTTATTATCAAGCATCAACTTTGTTGCATCTAAATTTTCATTGATGTTCGATAAAAAACTCGTAAGAGTTTTATCAAAATTTTCAAGTTGCTCCTTTTGAACGATGGATAGATCTGCAATCTTTTGGGCTGATGCTTCTGTAAATTGTTGAAAATTATAAAACAGCTCCCTCCTCTGTTCCTGCATCATTTCCCTCAACTCTCCCCTTGACTGGGTAAGCTCATCTTTAACAATATTATTTATGAAAGAATTGTTTCTTTCCAACATATCTATCTTCTGTCCAATAACAGAAAGATCAATAAACTGAACCTTTTTGAAAAGAAAAACTAAAAGAAGTAAATTTAAAACAATAAGTCCTATTACAACATAATCCATAAAAACTCCTAAAACTTTGTCAACACAGCAATAGACTCTATATGGTAAGTTTTATAAAATTGATCAACAATAGTAAATTGACTTATTTTATATTTAGTTATAAAATGTTTAATATCCCTTGACATCGTTTGGGGATTGCAGGAAACATAGACAATATTCTCGGGTTTTTTATCCATGATCAACTTTAATACCCCTTTAGAAAGTCCATCCCTATCAGGGTTTACCAGCACAGCATCGAAACGACCTTTTATATTGTTGATATCCTTTTTTAAATCTATATTTAATAGTTCAGCTCTACCAGTGGCATGCTGTTTTAACAGTCTGAGTGCCTCATCATTTTGGTCAATTGCCACAATTCTTCTCACCACTTTTGATAGAGGAATGGTAAAAAAACCACTTCCACAATAAAACTCAAGGACTGTTTCATACCCTCTTAAGAGTTCAACAACCTTCCTCTGAAAAGACTCAAAAAGATATCTATTTGTCTGAAAAAAGCTCCTATATCCAGCCGGGATTGTATGTTTATTTATGTTAAACTCTATAGACTTTAACCCTTTTTGACATATTTTTGATTTAATATTGTATTTACTATCTGTTATATCTATATCTGAATCTAAAAAGATAAGTTCTTCCTCTTTCTCATTTTCAATAATTGATATATCACAATCTGTATCAGAGTAGATAGCTGCAATATCTTTTATTTTATCCAAAATACCCTTCTTCAAGATGGGGCATTCATCAACAGGTACAAGTTCATTGGAGTTAAACTTTTTATAGAATAGATCACCCTTTTTCAATCTCATTCTGCATCTTACTCTGTAATCCCTTTTATTTGAGTGTATATACTCATCGATTTTAAAATCGGAAATATTTCTAAAGCTATTCTCAACAATCCTCTTTTTCACCTCAATTTCAAAATTATCATCCAGAAAACCGTAGGAACATCCCCCACAAACACCTATATACTTACAAAAACCATCAACCCTGTGGGGGGAAGATTTGACTACTTCAATCAATTCCCCATAGGAAAAGCTTTTCTTTTCCTCTTTTATCTTAATATTTACAATATCTCCATTTACTGCAAATGGAACAAAAACAACCTTCCCATTCTGAAGTCTGCCTATTCCATAACCACCATACACATTATCATAAATTTCTATATTGTTAACATACATAACAACCACCAATATCTTTTTTATTAAGCTAAAATCCCGATACTGCCGATATTACCAACAGCATCTTTAATTGGGTCTACCTTTTCAAACTCTTCCTTATCGAGCTTTTTCCATGTTACCCTTACACCCTCTATTTTCATCTCACCAATTTCTTTTGAGATATCCACTTCAGATTTAATCACACAATCCACCAAACCATACCCTGTATCCCTTATGTAGATCAACGTATCACCTATTTTACTGAAGTGGGTTTTTATTATAACTGACATCTGCTTCCCTTTTTTCACCATAAGTTCCAGATCTTCCATATCAGAGTCATCACTTTTTATTGGTAAAAACGCTTCCAATCCTGCTAGTATGGTTATAACCTGAAGTTTTGTTAGCTGACCAACCGATTCCATATCATTTTTTTGAAAAAGATTATATTTGACATCATCTTTAAAGTTTTCTGCATTAAGAATCTTATGTTCATAAAATATACCGCTATCTCTTATAACCTTTTTAACCACTTCAGAAATCAAATCTTTTGGATCTATTCTAACACCGTATCTGTCTAAAATCTCCACAACTGCTTTTTTGTCGAATCTCAAAACCTCCCCTTTTATTTTAAATAAATTTTCATCGATCTTCTCATCTTTTGTAATAAGTCTCAACTCCAGAACAGGATCTGTTTTTATAACTTCTGCCGTAAATCTACTTAATTGCGGCAATGATTGAAAATTAGCCGTTAGCAACCTTCCCCTAACATTCACCAAAAACATCCCATTGTCTAAAGGTTTTACAATAGATACAGAAACCTTATCCCCTTCTTTTATCTCAATGGAATTTGGATCGAGTGAAAATTTAATTAAATCCTGAAGTTTGACGCCGTCAATCATCTACCATGTTTTAACACAAGGTTGACTTCTGTTACGGAGATCCCCAATCTTTTTGCAACGTCAACCGGTGCCACACCATTCTGGCTCAAAAATACAACTTTTTCTTTCAAACTCATACCGGAAAGGTCAAAATTACTTGTTTTATTGGTTAAATTAGAATTAATAAAACTTAAAGATACGCTATCCTCTGCATTGTTAGCATCAGAAACATTAACTGTGTTAGTGCTACTAAGCTGCTCCAATCGTTTTAATTTTGCATCTATAAGATCAACCAGATCCTCCAGCAAAGCTTCCTTTTCTTTTATTGATATATCCAATTTTTCAGATACCTTCTCCGATTCCACCACCAGATCTTTCAACGTATCGGTTATGACCTTCACATCGTCATATGATACATCCACTAATTTTCTCTGCAGAGACTTAAGTTTCAAAAAAAGATACCCTATTAAAATCAACATTAAAAAATTCAATATAAATAGTATAATCAAAATCGGTGCAAAGTTCATAGATTCTTTGCTTCCTTCAACATTTCCCTATCTTTATCAAATACATATTTCACTATATCTTCTCTTATATCGTTATCTATTTCCTCAAATACTGTACCGCATATTACCCCTTTTTTAGTTTCATGTCTGCTTACAACTCTGGAAATGCTGGCAAACTTGATTTTTATTGATCCATCATCTATCAATCCATCTACGAAAAAGATATCATCAACATTAAAATCCTTACTCTCAGAAAAAAAACTAAAACCACCCCCACTTATATCGATCGTTTTCACCTTCATATAATCAGCATTCAGCTTCTTTTCCTCTTTTAAAATCTCAAGGATCTCATCTATCTTGTTGTCAAGTTCGAAAAGGTACCACAACACATACTGCATCTGGGGAATCTCTTTACTAATAACACTTTTTATTTTGTATGAAAGAGAATTTTTTATCCCTTCATTGATATTTTTTACCTCCTGGTAGTAAGAAGTTGGGTCACCCGTGATCTTTTTTATTTTAAAGTAACCATTATAACCTATTCTATAGTGGGAACGATCAGATTTAGCAGGCAACTCCTTTATCACCATAAGTTCAAGAGTATTACCCGTATATCTAAGCGGTTTCACCTCGTATATTTTATTCTGTCCAGCTTCAAAAAAATTTATCTGTGTCGTTATAGCCTCATGAAAAGGAAGGGAAGACGGTAATCTTACATTTAGTTTTAAAGGATCTTTTGAAATCATATCCCCATATGCTCTTACTACATTGTCGTCAAAAATAATTTTCAACTTTACTATCGACATAGCTACCCCTTTATATCTATAATTTGACCTTCCTCTTCCTCTGGAGCTTTAGTCATATGTTCATTTTTTCTATCTCTTTTTTTCTTATGATTCGCAAATTCTCTTCTTTTCTCTTTATCATCTATTGTAACCATCTCAGATTTTTTTGTATCCTCAACCTCTTCCAGATTCTTATTTGCCTCCTTTTGGAACTCCTGAGAAACCACCACGACCCTGTTGTCAATGGATCGATCCTGCACATCCTGAACCTTTTCCACATAACTGATCTTCCCTATGACATTTTGAAGATCTACAGGACCTACCCCATGACAAGCTCCTAAAGTATTTATTTTACGTAAGCTATACCTGTACCAAAATTCACCATTTTATATCTATCATCTATCTTACTAAGTGTTTCAGAATGCCCGAGGTAAAGATGACCACCAAGATTCAATGTTTTGTAAAACATGTCAACTACCTTTTTCTTTGCCTCAACATCAAAGTATATTAATACGTTTCTACAGAATATAAAATCAGTAACCCCTATTTTACTTGCAGCTAAGCTCTCCATAAGATTGGCATGAAAGAATTTTACTTTGCTCTTGATCTCAGGTTTTAATGTAAAATCAAGTCCCGTTTTAGTAAAATATTTATCAATAATAGATGGTGGCACCCCTCTAAAAGAAACTGAACGGTAAACACCCCTTTCAGCTATCCCTATTACCTCAGTATTTATATCAGTAGCATAAATTTCGATGTTGTATTTTCCGTACATCCCTTCTTCATTCAAAAGAATGGCTATTGAATACGGTTCCTCCCCTGAAGAGCAGGCTGCAGACCATATTTTAAAGCTTCTCTTCCCTTTTGAAGCCATTTCGGGAATAACTTTTTTAATCATATGATCCATTTGAGCCCTTTCCCGAAGGAAATAAGTCTCATTGATGGTGACAAGGTTCATCAGTATCTTCAATTCATCACGTCTTTTGATATCATATTTTAAAAAGTAGATATAATCTTTGTAAGATGCAAAGTTTAATTCGTTGAGCCTTTTGGATAGTCTATTCTCCAGGAGATATTTCTTATTGATTGTAAAAGTGATACCTGCATTTTTATAGATTATATCTGCAAGCTCAGCAAATTCCTCATCCTTCATCTTTATAGTAGCTGAAGTGATCATAACTCACCCACTATAGAAAATATTTTTTCTTTTACATATCTATTCGTTTCAGTCTTAACATGGTTTTTCAGTGTATCTTTAAAACCATCCGGCTTCAACTCTTCGAGTATTTCAATCGCCTTAAATCTCACCACCCAACTACTGTCCTTTAAAGCATTATTAGCCGATTCAATTGCAAGATCTTTATTCATACGAGATATAGAATTAAGGGCCTCTTTCCTTATGTCTTCATTTGGATCCTCAAGAAGCTGAAAAAGAAATTCAGACACATCCTGTCCTATATTCCCAAGAGATTCTATAATGGCAATTCTAACCTGTGTATCCACCTTTGAATATATCTTTTCCAGTTGATCACTGCACCTCTTCTCTTTGCAAAGTGCACCTATAGCTTTTACTGCAAAATAAGCCACCCACACATCTTTATCCTCCACAAGCGCCATTATCTGGTCTACTCTATCTGTAGCTTTAATTCTTATCAGAGATGACGCAGCCGCTTCACGAATCTTCAATGAATCCTCTTTAAGCATATCCAATAGGATGTCTGATACTTCAGGTTTGTTAAAATATGATATAGCCTTTGCCAGCTGAACCCTTAACGTCTCATTGTTCTCAACCTTGAGGTGTTCCACTAAAAACTTATAAGCAAAATCATCATTTATAAGGCTTAAAGCCTGAATAGCAATTTTTCTAAGTCTTTCATCAGAACTACTGAGATATTCTTTAATTGCTATAGAATCATTTTCATCTGATAATAGCGCTATTGTAGCAGCAGCGGCTTCCGCCACATCGATATGTTCATCCTTCAAAAATTCATATATTTTATTTTTGCAACTATCCTCACCAAACCAGCCCAAAACCAGTATTGCAGATCGAACCACATTCGGATATGGACTATCAAGACAATCCTTTACCCTATCCACATATCCATAATTGTGGGATTTTCCTATTATCAAAATAGCAGACTCAATAAGCACGGGGTCATCTGAAACAAAAAACTGCTCTAAAAGCTCAGCATAATTTTCATTAAAATTTGAAGCAATATATTCTATAACTGCCTCGTTCATTTCAGGATCAAGAAGTAGATAGCTTAATTCGTGTGGGCTGTAGCTACCAAAATCCCTTTTAATTGTAAAATGATCCAGAAGATCTGATATCTCAAGAATCTGCTGAACCCCTTCTTGGACATTTGTAAGTGTGAGCTTTATGTCTTTGCTAATCGAATACTTCTTAATTCCAATAAGCTCTGCAATAAGCTTGCTCTGGAGATATGGCACGTCCTTAAAATCAAGTTTTACTTCACTAATGTCAGGATACTTATCAATCTGCTCCTTAGCGGATTTGAAATCTTTAACATCAATATCCTGAGGCATCTTTATGGATAAAACTTTCTTTTCTTTATCCAATAAAACATCCATATTACTACCCTTTCAACGCTTGAGATTCATCAGAATATATCTTAAAAACCTTATCCAATCCAGTAAAAGCAAACATCTCTTTGATATCGTTTGACATATCACACAATCTTAAATTTTTATTTTCTTTCTTACTTCTTTTAAGAAGATCTATGATCTCTCTTAACCCTGAACTGTTCATATACATAACACCTTTAAAGGATAAAACAACAGTGTTTGTCTTTTTAAAAATTTCAAGGACATGATTTTTTAATTCCACCCCAGACTGGGCGTTTACCTCACCTTTTAAATATACTACATTTGTACCACCTACTTCTTTTACATCAAACATTTAAGCCCCCTTTTTCTTAATTACTAATATAGTTATGTCGTCATTAAACTTTCTTCCACGACAAAAGTCTTTCACATCAACCATTATATTATCAATAATCTCCTGGCAACTAAGCTCATTAAACATTATCAATTTTGATATCAGTCTATCATACCCATATAAATCATCTTCCGGGTTCATAGCCTCCACCAGACCATCTGTATACATAAAAGCTATATCACCATCATTTAGCTCAAAAGATCCACTCTCATATTCCACATCATCGAATACCCCTAAAAACATACCCCCACATGTAACCTTTTTTACCATCATATTCTTTTTTTCAAATAAAAGCAAGGGATTATGCCCGGCACTGGCAAAATTACATTCACCTGTGGCTGAATTTAACACAACATACAGCATTGTAACAAAGTCGTTTGTGTATATATTACTGCACAAAATTTCATTCACCATAGATATTGCTTCACTTGCATTTATGACGTCATACGTATAAGATCTCATAATAGCTCTTGTAATTGCCATTATAACAGCAGCAGGTGTACCATGCCCGGATACGTCTGCAACCGTAAAACCCCAGTAACCATTACTCATCTCAATACAATCGTAATAATCTCCCCCTGCATGTTCGGCGGGGATATAAAGGGAACCAAATTCATAGCCATCAATGATAGGTAATGAAGCAGGTAGAAGACTTGCCTGAATCTCCCCCACTTGCCTTAATTCATCATCTATAATCTTCTGAGCCTGCTGCAGTTTCTCATTAATTTTCAGCAAATCAGCATTAAGTAAAGCCATTTGCCTCTGTTTCTCCTCAAGCTCTTTTTGCTGATTCTTGATTTCATCTATTAAATATACCTCTTTAGTAACATCCCTTATACTTTCCACCATAAAATTTTCAAATTTATTAAAATAAATCGAAAGGCTTTTTCCATCCACCTTTCTTGAACTTTTTGTCACAGATCTATTTTTATATGGACAATCGGGACACTGCTCTTCGAAGCCGTATATATTAAAGCATTTCTTATCTTTTATATCAGATTCTTTAACCTGAAAGATCTCCTTGGTTAAATAATTTAATAAAACTATATCGAAATTCTCATTTACCACCATAATCCCTTCATTTGTACTATTTAAAACTTTTTCAATAAAATGCTGTTTTTTTTCAATCTCCTTTTTTTGAAGGGTAAGCATCACATTTTTTGCTTTGAGCTCTTTAGTCTGATGTGCCATTGTGTCCACTAACTTTTTATTCTCAGTGATATCCGTAATGATTTCCACAAAAGAACCATTTGAAATCTTTTCAAATTTCGCCGAATAAAGTTTCCTAAACCCTCTATGGGTAATAGCATCATGAATTATATTTAATGCAATTTTACCACTTTTAAGATTTTCAATTTGACAGTTTGGACATGGCTCGGTAAAACCAAACAATACGCTAAAACATTTTTTATTTATCAATTTTTCCTTAGGTTTACCTGTAAGATTTTTTACAGGGTTATTAATATACTTAATTCTGTATTCTTCATCTATTTCCATAATAATAGCATCAACAACATCCAACAATAAAGCGCAGTCCATCAATACTCCAATCTTTTATTAAGCATTATTTTAATATAATACTAAAAAAAATTCAATCTGTATTTGAATCTATTTCATAAAAAAAACTACGATCAGTGCCACAATCGATACTATAATTACAATCTTTGACAACTTCTTTAATTGTTTGATAGCAATTTCAATACGCTCTATATCCTTTTTTCTTATCTCCTCAATAATCTCTTCAAATTTATATAAGTTATTTTTTCTTTTATTAAATTCTTCCAGATAATGATTCATATCCTCTTCAAGCTCATACTCCACAAGAGCCCCAATATACAACACCAGATTCTGAATCATATAAAAAAAATCATCTTTCATCCATCCAAATGGATCTTCAAATTCGAGGGATGCAACATTCAAAAGATCTGTGAGAAGTGCAAATTGATATGCCTTAAGCTTCTTTCTGATTTCTGAATCGATATTGCTTATATCTTCTATAGTTTTAATAAGCTCAAAAATCTGTTCAAATTGAGCTATTAGCTTATCTCTAAATTCAGGAATTAGTTTTATAGGAACAACTGTTTTTATCTCTTTTGGTTTATTCTCTTTTAAAAAATTTTTTATAAGCACAAACCCTGAAGGTGTCTTAGGTTTTTTTCTTTTTATCTTGGGTTTTACCACAAGCTCTGATTTCTTTTTTATGGCTATTAGGGTTTCTATTATATTATCAGGCGTAAAAATAAAATGCCCTTTGTCATCCAAAACATCACGGCTTGATTCATCGATCCCACCATTTGTGAAGAAAAACAGCTTTAAAATATTAAGATCATTCATTGTTCTTAATACATCGTATGAAACATCCCTTGTAACATCGTTACCGGGTTTTACTATCTCCACCCACACAAGTGCATAATCATCAAGATTTTTTGTATGCTTCCAAACTTCTATGCGCCTATAATCCCCCACATCCCTTATCGACCTGTGAAAACTAAAATTAAGGTCCACCATTATATGACCAATATAGTCATAAAATGTGGAGATATCCATTTCCACAAAGTCTTTGAAACTGAGCTCTTCTATATCATCGAAGATATCCCTTTTCATCGTTTAACCTTACGAATATCTATTTTTATGCTGTTTTCAGGGATATTCAATTTTTCAGCAAAAACAGTTTTTAATCCTAAGGAATCGATTTTACCAGAATCACTTAAAGATTGATTTGAATTGATATATACATTAACCTGATTACAGTATTTATTCTCACTACTTGATTTTGTAGTTTTTTTTAAGGATGAAGTTTTGATTTTTGATACATTAGAACCCTTCTTTTTATTGTAATTTTTCAAATTAGTAATTTTTTTAGCAGAACTATCTTTTTTTTCTGAATTGGAAATCTTTTCAGTTTTATCAGTATATTCACTCGAAATAACAGGATTGTTATCTGTTGAATCTTTGCTTAACTTAGTTACTTTTAAAACCTTCCAACCATTGAGATTAACCTCTTCCCGCGCATCTGTATCAGACTTACTAAAGACAATAAATTCTGTTTTTATACCTGTATCTACCTTTTCTGCTAAAACCGAATACTTACCCCTTTGAGCTGCAAAAAGATCACCTCCACCAAATATAAGGATTAGTAGACCTATCATCAGGGGCTTTTTTAGGTAATAGTATATTAGCATTCTCATTTTCCAATTTAAATTCTTTTAATGCCTTCTTGAAATCATTATCGGCATAAACCTTAACAATCTTTAGTTCTTTAATTAAATCTTTTCCACCATTACTTAGGAAAAATGTGTTGGGGGAAAGCTTTGAAGCAGTTTGGAATCTTCTGTCAGAAGTTGTCACCTCGTAGACATAAACATAACAATAGCTTCCCGCCTCAAGAATGATTACTAAAACTAATGTTAGAAGCGATATTCTACCTATTAACACCTATCAACTCATCTATCTTGTTTAGCATCTCTTGCAAGTTTATCGGTTTGGTCATAAATGCGTTTATACCTGATATTTTAGCCTTTTGACCAGCCGCAGCCTCCCCTCTACCAGAAACAGCTATTATAGGTTTATTAAATCCTCTCTCCCTTAATATCCTTGCAAGCTCAAACCCATCTATATCAGGCATCATGACATCTGTTATAAGCAGATCTATATTATTTAAGTCTTGAGTAGCAGTAATAGCATCATGAGGATTTGTGACCTCCACACAATTGATCCAACCTGAGGAAGATAACAATCTTTTCATAATTTTTCGATCTGTGGATGAATCATCCACAACAAGCACATTCACCATGTTGCCAGAAGAAACGTTTGGCTTTTTTAGTGACTTACCCTTTTTTATCTTTTTAGGCATTTTGGTAGCAATCTCCATAACCCCAGAAACATCAAGAATAAGGCGAACCTTACCATCACCCATTATCGTTGCTCCGGCTATTCCAACATTCCCACTAAGATATTCACCCAATGATTTTATAACTATCTCCTCCTGCCCCACAAGACGATCCACCACAAGACCAATCCTCTTTTCTGCAAGAGCCACCACAACGACATATATATCCTGAGAAAAAGAACCTTCCAATCCAAAAACATCGTTAAGTCTTACAAGCGAAAGCACAGAATCCCTTAGTTTTAATACCTCTCTACCTTCAAAATTATGAATTTCATTTTCATTTATCCTTACAGTTTCAATAACAGATACAAGAGGAATAGCAAAAACTCCCCCTGACACATCCACTAGCAAAGCCTGAATTATGGCAAGAGTAAGCGGCAACTTCAATTTGAAGACGGATCCTTTGTCTATTTCAGATTCTATTGAAATAATACCATTTAACTTTTCTATATTGGTCTTCACCACGTCCATACCCACACCACGTCCAGAGACACCAGTTACTTTCTCCGCAGTGGAAAATCCAGGTTTGAAGATAAGACCAAAGGCCTCTTCTTTGCTCATCCCCTTTGCTTCTTCAGGGGTAATTACCTTCTTTTCTATCGCTTTTTTCTTAAGCTTTTCAGGATCCATCCCTTTACCATCATCGGTAATCTCTATCACTATGTGGTTACCCTCATGATAAGCAGCCAGATGGACTTTACCCTTGGCAGGTTTCCCCTTTTTAATTCTCTCCTCTGGACTTTCTATACCGTGATCCACAGCATTTCTTATCATATGCACCAGAGGATCACCGATCTCTTCCACCACAGACTTATCAAGCTCGGTATCCTCACCAGTAATTATGAGATCAACCTCTTTTTTCAGATCTCTTGCGAGATCTCTAATCATTCTGGGGAACTTATTAAAAACCTTGCCTATAGGTACCATTCTGGTTTTCATTACGGCCAGTTGAAGCTCGGTAGTAATCAAACCGATCTGGGAAGTGGTCTCAAGAAGCTGCTCCACAAGGTAATCCCCTTCAAATTTCCTTTCAAGCTCTGAAGATATTTGGGCAATCCTGTTTCTGCTAAGTACCAATTCCCCAACTAAATTCATAAGGGAATCGAGTCTTGAAACATCAACCCTGATCGTCTGTTCAATTGCTTTTGTTGCTTTTTTAAGTTGAGCTCCTTCCCCTTCATCCTTTTGTTCCACTTTAGGCTGTTTTTTATCAGATTCTACGGCAGTAGCAGAAGAAGCCACCGAAACCTTTCCTTCATTGGCAAGCTTTAATTTTTTTACTATTTGATCTATGTTAACAGTATCACTACCATTTTTTATATCCTCAAGAATCCTTTTGATCACATCCACAAATTCAAGCAGGATATCCATTATCTCTGGAACCACAACCATCTCACCTTTTCGGAGCCTGTTTAAAATTTCTTCCGCATGGTGAGTTACGGTACTCATTTTGTCGAAGCCTAAAAATGAAGATGATCCTTTTATGGTATGGGCAGCCCTGAATATCTTATTAAGTAAATCGAGATCATTTTTTCTATGTTCCAACTCCACAAGATCCTGATCCAGCTGATCTATAATCTCAGAAGATTCCAAAATAAAATCCTGAATCAAATCGTCCATTTCATTATGGGACATAACTGCCTCCTATAGACCAAATTCTTTCAAAAGCTGATTTACTAAATCCTGATCGTTTAATATACTATCTTTCTCACCTAATCTGTTTAACGTATCAACATCTATTTTATTATGTTTTAAACCAAATTTTATTATCAAATCACTTAATTTTTTCTCAAGATCCTTTACCACTTTCAGCAATTTGTCTATCTTCTGTTTTGTAATGTCCTGAAATTCAAGAGCAGATATCATATCAAAAGCTATATCCTGTCCTTCTATAGCCTTATCAACTAATCTATCCACCAGTCCTAACGCTTTATTTAATTCTTCATTTTTTAAAGATTCTTTGAGTAAAGAGATATTGTCTTTTATTTCACTTATGTTAAAATTTATACTATCTGTGAGATTTAAGATCTTTTCGGAAGCAGATTTAGTGTCTTTAACAACATCTTTTAACACCTTTTCAAATACAGGAAGATCTTCATAGCTATCCTCCACAACATCTCTGGCGGTGGAAATCTTCTTGATCGACTCATTGAAAAATTGAACAACTTCAAACAACTCATGATTAGGGTCTATCGATATCGAAGTTAACTCATATTCGCCAGAATTAATCTTCTTAGCGATCTCAATTAATTCAGAGAGATCTTTGACTTCATACATATTACAATCCCAAAAGTTTGAATACTTTCTCCTGCAAAGTCTCAGGTGTAAATGGTTTTACTATATAATTGTTTACACCACTCCTCAAGGCAGTAAGAATATCTTCTTTGGCGGCCTCAGTGGTTACCATCAAAATAGGTAACTCTTTGTATTCAGGTTTGGCTCTAATCGCTTTGACAAAAGTAAGACCATCCATCTCGGGCATATTCCAGTCAGTTATTACAAGATCAACTTTATTTTTTGCCAAAACATCCAGCCCCTCAATACCATTACCTGCCTCAAGAATATTTGAAAAACCTAATTTTTGAAGGGTATTCTTTATAATCCTGCGCATAGTGGATGAATCATCTACTGTAATAATCACATGTTCGTAAGCCATTTAATTGCCTCCTGCTTTCTCATATGCATATTGATTATAACTGATGCATATATATATTGTCAACACAAATTTATTTATCCCTTAGCTTTTTAATCCTTTCCTCTTTACTTATAATCTCCTTTATCCTAACCCCAAAATATCCATCCACAATAACCACTTCCCCTTTAGCAATTGGTTTATTATTGACCATTACCACAACAGGCTCTTCTGCGTATTCATCAAGCTCCACTATATTACCAGGGCTTAAACTTACGATATCTTTTAAAAACATCTTGGTGGACCCTATCCTGATGCTTACCGGAACCTCCACATCTAACAATAAATCAATATTTTTACCTCCATAACTTTTCTGCTGCTTTGGCATTGGATTCACTGCAGTAACTTCAGGAGAAAAATCAAAATCATCATCTTCAGAATTCTCTACCATAATTAAATTTTTAAGCTGTGAAGAGAAAAATACCTTAAATTTAACATTTTTACCATCAAAAGAACCAGACATGTCGAATATTAAAATATTTCCAACATAACTTGAGGTATCAAGCAGAGTATCAACAGATATAACACCAAAAGCCACCTTCTTTTTAAATTCATCACTAAAAGGGATATTCATTGCGGATATCGTTTGGTTTATAAGCTCTTTGATTGCATCCTTTAGATCGTCATTAAGTTCCTGCACACCTTCCCCGGAACCCATCAACATAAGATCAGCAAAACCTGTAATAGTCAATGTATCTATCAAAATGCCACCATCTATACCATTCAAACTTTCTTTAATATTTATAAGTGTTTGTCCCATATACTCCAGAGCAATATCGTTTAGCTCCCCTTCAGCTACGGATTCAACATGAAACTGGAAGCTTTTCCCCAAAAGTGATGAAAAACTATTGGAAAAAATCTCTGATAGTAGGTTGGCAAAACTATTTATCTCGTTGTTCATTTGTAACTTCTTCAACACTTTCGCTCTCCTGAAGTATATTTTTTATCAGTGCACCTTTCTTAACACCAATTACCCCCATTTCCGTTGCAAACTTTTCCAAATTATTTACTTTTAATGCAACATCCTCCTCGGCTTTATGTTCAAAAACTATGGTATCCCCTTCCACAAGTTCCAATATATCGCCAACCGTAAGGATTGTGGGACCTATTTCTAATTTCAATGGAAGATACGCTTCCATTAATATATCAAGAATTCTATCCAGATAATCAAGCCCTTTAACCTTCTTAGCCCCCACCAGCCAATCCTGAGAACTGATCTTACCAAGTATAGGCTCCAGAACAACAGCTGGAAGACAAAGATTTATCATACCTGAAACATCAGAAAATTTCACCTCAAAAACCACAAGGATAACGACTTCATTCTGGGCAACTATCTGCACAACTTGTGGACTATTTTCTGTGATCTCTTTCCTGAATTTAATATTTGGTATTACCTGTTTCCATGTGTCTTCAAGTTCCTTTAACAAAAGATATATCACACTCTCCATAATATGCTGCTCAAGGGCAGTAAGTTCCCTGACTTTGTACATAGGAAGACCAGGGCCCCCAAGAAGCTTATCCACTATAGGAAAAACAAGAGATGGGTTTATTTCAAGTACGGCACTGCCATCCAGAGGTATCAGACTTATTATATTAAAATTTGTGGGATCGGGAAGAGACATCAAAAATTCACCATATGTCATCTGATCCACACTCACAAGATTGACATCTGTTATGGTTCTTAAAAAGTTTGATAATGAGGAGCTAAAATTTCTGGCAAATTTATCATGGAGGTTTCTAATAGACCGGATCTGCTCTTTTGAAACCCTATCAGGTCTTCTAAAATCATATACAGAAATCTTCTTTGGTACAAAATCCACCTCAGGAGAGAATACTTCATCCTTTATCCCGGTATCGGCTACGGTAGATAAAAGAGCGTCTATCTCTTCCTGACTTAAAATATCTGCCATATATCTCCTCTAAAGGGTCTCTATTTACAATACCTCATAATCTGTGAAGCGATATCATCCAATGGTACTACTTCATCCGCAATGCCAGCCTCCACAACTGCTCTGGGCATCCCGTAAACCACACAGGAGTCTTTATCTTGAGCAATGACTGCACCACCTCTTTCTTTAAGTTTCTTCAATCCATTTAGCCCATCACTACCCATACCTGTCATGATAACCCCCAGAGCATCCGCACCATAATTTTCGGCAACAGAAGCCGTCATCACATCCACACTCGGTATGTGCAATACATTTGATGGCTCTGTGGATGTCTCTATATAAAAATTCGTCCCAACTTTTTTAATCTTTAGGTGAAATCCACCTTTTGCAATGTACACAACATTTGGCTCCACTTTTTCTTTTCCTTCCACCTCGATCACCTCCAGTTGACTCATAGCATTAAGCCTTGTGGCAAGGGATTTTGTGAAATTTGGTGGCATATGCTGTACGACAAATACAGGTCGATTAAGATCTTTGGTGAGTTTAGGAATAACCATCTGCAGAGACTGTGGCCCACCTGTAGATGTCCCGATGGCCACCACCTTTTTATTTCCATTGAAAACACCAGTTCTTTTTGGAGCTGATGAAATCGGAGCCTGTGCAGGTGAAGGTGTAACAGGTCTTGCTGGTGGTGCTTTTGCGATGATTCTTCTCCCAGCAAAAGTCTTTATCTTTTCTATCAGCTGATCCTCTATCTTCATTATCCCAAGACTGGCAAATGATTTATCTTTTGGTATAAAGTCCACAGCACCTATCTCCAGAGCTTTCAACGTGGCTTCAGCCCCTTCTGTAGTAAGGGAACTAACCATAATTACAGGAATAGGGGCAATTTCAAGAATCTTTCTCAGCGCCGTAAGGCCATCCATCTGGGGCATCTCAATATCCAGTGTTATAATGTCAGGTTTCAATTTTTGAACCATATCTATGGCTTCAACACCATTTCTGGCAAACCCAATAACCTCTATATTGGGCTCCTTTTTCAGCATATTTTCAATAGCTTTTCTCATAAAAGCGGAATCATCAACAACCAGTACCTTTATGCTCATAATACCCCCTTAAGTTTCCTCTTTAACTTCTTAACAGCCTCAGAGTGTATCTGAGACACCCTTGACTCTGAAATCTTCAATACCTCACCAATCTCTTTCATTGTAAGTTCTTCATAATAATACAAAGTAATTACAAGCTTCTCTTTATCAGGAAGGGAATCGATAATTTCCCCAAGTTTGTTTATCAGCTGCTCTTTTATGGTGGAATCCTCAGGACCTTCCACAAAAGACTTTATAGTATCCAGAAGAGATATATCCCCATCCTCATCGAGTGAGGTATCAAGACTTGTCAACTGTCCTGTTTCAATCAGATTGAGGAAATTAAAAACATCCTCCTGGGAAAGATTTGTATATTCCATAATTTCATCGGTATTCGGTTTTCTCCCTAATTTAAATGTTAATTCCTGAAGTTTTTCTTCGAACTGTTTTAATTTGGTTCTAACATTTCTTGGCAAAAAATCCATCTGCCTTAGGGCATCCAGAATAGCCCCTTTGATTCTCCTTTCTGCATAAGAGTAAAAATCTACGCTTCTACCTTTATCGAATTTTTGCAAAGACTCCACCAGCCCCATACAAGCAGCAGAATATAGCTCATCACTATCCACATTAGCCGGCAGTCTGTTGCTAACTCTCAAAACCCATACTTTTATCTTGGGCAAAAACTCTTTTACAATCTCTTCCTGTTCTATTCTATCCAGACTACCTTGGTACAATGCCAGACTCATTCACCACTCACCTTCTTAGTTAGCACAAAGACCATCTCCACCTTTGATAGAATTAGCTTACATACCCAATATATAACAAAAAAAGAAATACAATCCCTTATAAAATAATTTATGGAAATTATATCAAAAATAAATTTAATTGTAAAGGAGAATAAAAATATTATGGAAGCCAGAAGAAAAGATATGTATTGATGTATACTTCTCATAAGCTCCTCCTGAATACACTTGATAACTCATTATTGTAATTCTTTTCGATATTCATATTAACTATCTTTTTACCCACCAATATCAAATCCCTCATATAGATTGAAGTTGGATTGGTCTCCGCAATAGGTTTTTGTTCTCTCACTGATAATGCCACCTCTTTACAATCCCTGATAACCCCGAGCAACTCGAGATCTATATCTAAAAATCTCTTAAGTACATTTTTTAAATTTTCATATATATTAATTCCATCCTCTTTTGTTTTTGACTTATTTACCACAAGATATGGCCTTGTTATATTGAATTCTTTATTGACGACCTTTATGAATGCATATGCATCCGTCACGGCTGTGGGCTCCGGCTGAGTAATTACCACAAGCATATCGGATACGGAAGAGAATTTTATAACATTCTCCCCAATTCCAGCCCCTGTGTCAAAAATAATATAATCATATTTCGAATCAAACTTTACAAAAAGATCCATCAATTTATCGTATTGCCCTTCATCGAGTTTCGTAAGGTTTACAAACCCACTGGAAGCAGGTACCACATCAAAACCATAACCAGAATCCACCACGAGATTATCAGATGAAATATTTCCTTCTAAAAAATCCTTTATATTAGTCTTCACATTGAGATTAAGTAAAATATCCACATTGGCCAAACCAAGATCCGCATCAAAAAGAAGCACTTTTTTCCCCATCCTGGCAAGTGTATGGGAAATATTTACTGCAAAGTTCGTTTTACCAACTCCACCTTTCCCGCTGGAAATCGATATATAAGTGGATCTTCTTTTAACGCCCCATGCTATCTTCCTTAAATTTTGAGCCTGATCCATAATTTAATCTCTCCACTGAATAGGTATTTCGTTTAATACCATTTTAGCAATCTTTTTGCCATCTGGTATCTCCATATCATCCGGAACATTTTGCCCAGTGGAAAGAAGCATAATCGGAATCTTTTTTATTAGAGGAATATTCACAAGTGGACCAAAATACCTCGTTTCATCGAGCTTTGTAAAAATCACAAAATTTGGCATTAATTTAGAGTATCTATCGTATATATCATAAAGCTCAATATGGTTGCTGCTCATAGACATCACTAAAGCAACAGAGATCAATGGACTAACATCCATAAATTTTTTTAGATCTGTAATCTGCTCTGTATCAAACTGGCTCCTACCCATCGAGTCCAGTAGTATGTAATCGTAATGCTTCACTTCAGCAATAATCTCTTCAAGATCTGCAGGATTTGAAGCAACATAAAGAGGAACATCGATAATTTCTGAATAGGTTTTAAGCTGCTCCACAGCACCTATTCTAAAGGTATCCACTGAAATCAAACAGACCTTTTTCTGTAGTTTTAATGCTAAATTTGCTGCAATTTTTGCAATAGTGGTGGTTTTCCCCACACCTGTTGGCCCCACAAGAGCCAGTACCTTTTGTCTGATACTTGAAAAATAATCCTTCTCAACCGGAATAAGCTCAGATAAAAGTTGCACTATGATATTCTTGGTCTGCATCTTACCTGTATTGGCAGGGACTCTATTTTCCACCTTTTTTAGGAATTTATAAACAATCATTTCATCTACGCCATTTTTGGTGAGAGTCTGGTATATCTCTTTTAAATGGGGCTCCACATCCGCCACCACATTTTCCGAAATTACCGATTTCATCTCCATAATCTGTTTCTTTATATCAAGGACATCATTAACAAGGGACTCAAATTTATTAAGCCCTAGGCTATTTATTATTTCTGCAATTTTATCAGTATTATCTATAGATTTTTCTTTTTCTATCTCAGAAAATCTATTGTTTACAGGAGCCCTATATTCTTTCTTTGCATCGTAATCAACTGCAGCTGTTACCTCTATCATAGGTTTAGAAAAGATCCCATAGCCGCTTGGCTTATTTATCTTTCTTGTGGATAGAATAACAGCATCAGGCCCCAACTCCTTTTTTATGAGAGCCAACGCCTCTTTCATATCGTAAACTTCATACTTTTTTATCTTCATAGCTCAATCTCCAACGACCCCAAAGATTCAATCCTTACATTATCAGCAATCTCATTATGAGATATAATATTTATATTTTTTACAAATTTTTCCACAAACCTTCTAAATGCAATTCGTATCGGTGGAGAGATGACAAGATTTGCAGGAATCCCTTTAGAAGTAACCTCATCTACTTTACCTATAATGGCACTTAAAATCTTCTGGGCAATACTAGGATCTAAAACGATCTCTCTACCATCCTCAGTCATCTGAATATTCTTGGCAAGTAATTGCTCTATTTGAGAATTAAGAGTAAAAAGATATAGCGTACCATCCGGAGCAAGTATAGACTCTGTAATCTGTCTTCTCAAAACATATCTAACCCTTTCCGTCAAAAGATCCACATCTTTATTCTGAACACCATACGTGGCAAGTGTTTCAAGAATTGTAGGGAGGTTCCTTATTGAAACCCTTTCCTTTAAAAGATTCAGGATCACCCTATGTACAGAGCCAAGATCAAGTATATTAGGAATTAGATCATCCACAAGTTTTGCCGATTTCTCTTTTACCTTATCCAGAAGCTCCATGAGCTCTTGTCTACCAACAATCTCATGGGCATTTGATTTTATCACTTCAGTTAGATGAGTAACTATAACCGTGGTAGGATCCACTACTGTAAAACCTTCCAGAACAGCCCTCTCCTTCTCCTCTTCATCCACCCATTTTGCATCTATACCAAATGCAGGCTCTTTGGTGGGGATACCGTTTATCTGGTTCAAATCACCATCCCCGGCCATAGCCAGATATTTCCCTATCATCACACTACCGGTGACCACCTTGACACCTTTTATTAAGATCACATAACTATTTGATTCAAGCTGTAAATTATCCCTTATCCTGATGGGAGGAACTATAAAACCCATTTCAAGGGCTATCTGTCTTCTTACAGATTTTATTCTACTGAGCAAAGTCCCCCCCTGGGCTGGATCCACCAGGGATATGAGATTAAATCCGATCTCCAGCTCCATAACATCCATTTCAAGCAAACTTTTCACATCTTCATCTTCATTGGCTTCAGCTTTACCTTTATCTTCAGCTTTTTCTTCCTGTTTTTCAGACACCACTTTGGCACTTTTTACGGTATAGCTTATTCCAATCAACAAACCACCAATTATGAAAAAAGAGATCTTAGGCAACCCCGGAATAAGCCCTAAAAATAGCAGTACATAACCGGAAAGCCTAAGTACCTTATAACTTTTGAACATTTGGTCAACTAAATTCAAATTGAGCTCTTTATCCTCCCCCGATCTGGTGACAATTATACCTGCAGCGGTAGAAACTATCAGAGCAGGTATCTGGCTAACAAGACCATCCCCAACTGTAAGAATAGTAAACCTTTTTGATGCTTCAGTAATAGGCATGCCAAATTTCACAACACCTATGATAAGACCTGCTATAATATTGATAAATGTTATCAAAAGACCAGCGACAGCATCCCCTCTAACAAATTTACTGGCACCATCCATTGCTCCATAAAAGTCAGCTTTTTTCTGAAGCTCTTCCCTCAATCTCCTGGCGGTTTTATCATCTATAATACCCGCATTAAGGTCGGCATCTATACTCATCTGTTTACCTGGCATAGCATCCAGAGTAAACCTTGCAGCCACTTCAGCAACTCTACCAGAACCTTTTGTAATAACAACAAAATTTATAATAACCAGGATTATAAATATTATAAGTCCCACAACAAAATCACCACCCACCACAAACTGACCAAATGCCATAATTACAGAACCTGCGGCATCCTCCCCTTCAGCACCATACAGCAGAATCCTTCTGGTGGTGGCTATATTCAGGGCAAGACGGAATAATGTCACTATTAGTAAAACAGATGGAAATGTAGAAAAATCAAGAGTATCCTCAACATATATAGATACAAATAGAATCATCACGGATAAACTAATACTCAACGTCAAAAAGATATCTAACAAAAATGGATGCACCGGTAATATCATAACTAAAATGATACCGATGACCGCAACTGGTACAAAAAGATCAAGCCTCTTGCTTATCTGGATAATTATCCCTTCGTTTGCCATCTACCCCTTTACATTTCTTTATTAGTGTCTTACTTAATGATATATATTATAATTTTTAAAATTTATCCATAAAAATCTTATATTATTCCAACAAAAAAGAGGGGAATCCCCCCCTTGAAAACTATTTTTTATCCGGATGAAGTTCAACATGGGATTTACCTGCCGTATACCAATCAGATTTTGCTCTCTCATCAAAAACTATCGTAACACCTTCTGAAGGACATCCAAGATGTTTCACAAGAACATCTGTAACATCTTTTGAAATGGCATCTTTTAGATCTTTACTTTTTCCAGCCCACAATTCTATTCTTACAAGTGGCATAATCACTCCTTATGGCAATCTAAAATTAAAATTCTTAGGTTTAACTGTGAATACAGGACAGGGTGCCTTTCTCACCACCTTTTCGGCTGTGCTACCAAACAATACGTGTTCAATCCCTGTTCTACCGTGGGTACCTATTATAATAATATCAGCACCATATGTCTTAGCTTCACTTATTATCTCAACAAATGCGGTTCCTTTAAGCATTTTTGTGGAATATCTGATCTCGTTTAGTTCAGGGAATGAAGCGATAAACTCTTCCATCTGTTTTTTTGCTGATTCTTCGAGTTCCTGATCCAGATTCTGAAAGGTAACCTGAGGTAAATAAAACGCCACAATCTGACTTTCATCAAAAATAACATGTACAATTTCAAGCTCAGCACCGAAGGATTTTGCAAAATTAATGGCATACTGCATAGCATACCTTGATGTTTCTGAAAAATCTGTAGGAACTAAAATTTTCTTAATCTCAATCATAATAAACCCCCATTTTTTTTATATTGTAATTAATATCCGAACAAAAAACAACTAAAAAAGCAGATTTTATCTAAAACATATATTAAAAATTAATAAATTCTTCATTAACATATTAACATCAAAAGATTAATATTACTCTTTCCATTCACCTTTTAGCAAATCCTGAACCAACTTCAAAAAATCGTCTATATCAAAAGGTTTTTCCAGTATTTCAACGGCACCAAGATCATAGACAGCCATTATGTTTTCAGTCGTATCATATGCTGTAATCACTATAACCGGTGTATCAATACCGATAGAACGTATTCGGTGCAAGAATTTTATTCCATCCAGCTCTGGCATCATTATATCAGTAATGATAAGATTATACTGATTGTCTTTCAAAAGCTCAAATGCAGATTTGCCATTCAAAGCATGGTCCACCTCATATCCCTCAGAAGTAAAAAGATCTATAATACCACCAGCGCTGTACTTGTCATCTTCCACAAGCAATATTTTACTCATACACCTTACCAAAAAGATTTAAAAAACTTTTTTCTATCACCTCTGCTAATTTAAATAAACTGATATCTTTAACTCTTGAAATAGTATAAGCATTAAAAACCACATATGCAGGTTCATTCATCTTTCCTCGCATAGGTGAAGGTGTAAGGTAAGGGCAATCGGTCTCCACAAACACCCTATCGATTGGAACATATTTTAAAGTACCCCTTAGCTCATCCTCTTTTTTAAATGTAATTGGACCAGCATAGGATATAAAAAAGCCTTTATCTAAAGCCCATTTTAAAAATTTTTTATCACCATTAAAGCAATGTATAATACCGATACGTTCATCCACATCAAGGATAGAATCTATGACTTCAGAAACTTTATCTGACGCATCTCTATTGTGGATGATTACAGGTTTTCTGTTTATCCTGGCAAATTCCAGCATATACTCAAAAACCTTGATCTGAACCTCAATATCCGATAAATTCCGATAAAAATCAAGCCCTATCTCACCCACTGCCAGCATCTTTCTATCAGTTACATATTTTTGAAACTCCACAAGCAGATCTTTTGAAAACTTTTTTGCATCATGTGGATGAAAACCCAACGTATAATAGATATTTTTGTATTTTTCCGAAATTTCTTTTGCTTTGATAGAGTCATCAAGATCTATACCAATGGTAACTATTCGTTTTACAGCATTTTCCAGTGCAGATTCCACAAATCTATCTATATCTTTGAATTCTTCAAAATGAAGATGGGCATGAGTGTCCGTGAAGAAGAGGCCACTTTCTCTGATAAATTTTAGCTCATCCTGAAAAAGTTTATAATTATCAGAGCCTAATTTTTCAATTATCACTTAATAACACTCCCGGGCTTTACATCTTCAGGTAACTCTAATATGTAATATCTATCACCACTGGTGGCCGCCAGAACCATCCCTTCCGAAGTTAGCCCCATAAGCTTTGCGGGTTTTAGATTAGCCACAATGGCAACGGTCTTACCAACCAGATCTTTAGGATTATAACTTTTTGCTATACCTGCAATGATTTGTCTCTGTTCGCTTCCTAAATCCACCTTCAATTTCAAAAGTTTTTCAGATTTTTCCACTTTCTCGGCATTCAATATCTTACCAGCCCTGAGTTCTAATTTTGAGAAATAATCGTAGTCCACCAATTCCGAATGTTTACTTTCTTCATTCTCTTTTTTTATCTCAAGCTGTAAATTTTCTTCATCAATTCTTGGGAAAAGCTGCTTCACCTCCCCAATCTTTTGTCCTGATTCTAAAACTCTTACCTTACACAGCTCTTCAAAGGTTGATTTAAAAATCTCTCTTTTAGTATTCAGCTGCCTTCTCATTTCAAGGGCAGTACCAGGCATAAATGGGTAAAGCATAAGAGAGAGGGCTCTTATACCATCCAGTACCACATAAATCACAGATCCAAGCCTATCTTTTTTGGAAGGATCTTTGGCAAGATTCCAGGGAGCCATAGTATCGATATATTTATTTAGTGCTGATACAAGTTCCCAAATTGATCCAAGAGCTTTATTAAAGGATAAATCCAGAAGATATCTTTCTATATCTTTGAAAACACTGACGATCAAATCTGCTATTCTATCATCCTCCGTATCACCCACAACATACGGCTGAACCACTCCATCAAAATATCTATTCAGCATCCCAAGTGTGCGGTTTAATAGATTGCCGAGATCGTTTGACAGATCCCCATTAATTCTGTGTATCAATGCCTTGAAAGAGAAATCACCATCAAGACCAAATGGCACCTCCCTCATCAGAAAATATCTGATCTGATCAACCCCAAACTTATCCACAAGCCAGCTAGGATCTATAGCATTACCAAGTGATTTTGACATCTTCTGCCCTTCCACAGTCCACCAGCCATGTGCAAAAACAGATTTTGGAAGAGGTACCCCAATACTCATAAGCATGGTGGGCCAGTAAACAGTATGAAAACGTAATATATCTTTACCCACGATATGAAAATCTGCAGGCCAGTATTTACCAAAAAGATCGTCTTCGTTTGGATACCCAAGGGCAGATATATAGTTGGTGAGTGCATCGATCCATACATATATCAAATGTTTTGGATCATCGGGAACCGGAATACCCCACTTAAAGGAAACACGACTTACGGAAAGATCCCGTAGCCCCTCTTTTATAAAAGATATGATCTCATTTCTTCTGGATGCAGGTTTTATAAACTCCGGATTCTCCTCAATGTGCTTTAAAAGTGCATCCTGATATTTGGACATTTTAAAAAAGTAGCTCGGCTCTTTTAATTTCGTCGTCTCTCTTCGGCATGAAGGGCAGCAATTTCCATCAAGCAGTTGCGTTTCAGTCCAATAGGTTTCACAGGGGGTACAGTACCATCCCTCATATTCCCCCTGATAGATATCCCCATTATCCATCATCTTTTTAAAAATGTATTGCACAGATTTTTTATGATAATCATCTGTTGTTCTTATGAATTTATCGTAAGAAATATTCAGTTTTATCCATAAATTTTTGAATCTTTCCACCACTTTATCCGCCAGCTGCTTTGGAGTAATCCCTTGCTTTTCCGCCGCCATCTCTATCTTCTGGCCATGCTCATCAGTACCGGTCAGGAAAAAAACATCATACCCAGATAGCCTCTTATATCTACTGATTACGTCGGCGGCAACTGTGGTATATGCATGTCCGATATGAGGCACGTCATTTACGTAGTAAATAGGTGTAGTGACGTAAAAAGTTGGTTTATTCATATATTTCCTCCACTATTATCATCTATAATATCTTTTAGCTCCACAAACTCTGTTCCGTCTGCCACCTGCTCATCATAGAGATCCTTCTCATACATAAGACAACACATAAGTCTCCCGCAGATACCTGAGATTTTTGAAGGATTTAACAACAAATTCTGATCTTTTGCCATTTTTATTGAAATATTATCGAAATGTCGCAAAAAAGTCGCACAGCAGAGGTCTCTTCCACATATTCCAAAACCACCCAGGATCTTAGTGGCATCCCTGATACCCACCTGTCTCATTTCTATTCTTGTTTTGAAAACCCTTGCCAGATCTTTCACAAGCTGTCTAAAATCTATTCTACCATCTGCAGTAAAATAAAAGGTCAACTTTTTTCTATCAAGTGTATATTCAGCCCTTAATAACTTCATAGGAAGCCCATGCTCTTTAACGAGCTTTTTACATTCTTTAAAAGCTTCCGGCTCATCCTTTCGGTTGTCCGAAGCCCTCTTTAAATCCTCCTCTGTGGCCTTCCTCAGTATATTTTTCATCACCTGTTCATCCGGAACCTCTATCTCCCTATCAGGATAAACCACCACTGCAATATCTTCCCCCTTTTCCGTTTCAACAATGGCAAAATCACCCACTTTTAATTCAACACCGTTTGTCAAAAAGTCATAAACTTTACCAGCCTTTTTGAAAGCAACACCAGTAGCTCTATATTTTTTCACCTATAACCCCATAAATTTTAGTTAAAATATACCCTCTTAGTATACGCAGGTTTACATTATAGTCAAGCATTCTATAAATCTCCATAAGATTATCGAAAAGAATTAAGTATTTATACTCTTTCCTCTGTTTATATATCTCTATTACTCTTCCTAACAGGAATAATACATAGTATCTTAGATCATCCTTTTCAATCATTTTTAAAAGATTATATGCATGTTCCATAATGTCGTCCCAGTTGAAATTATCATTAATCCCCTTCAATTTACCTTTTTTATCCCTACCATATTCATCAGGGAATAGGTATTTTATATGTTTTAAAGCAAACAATACAGATCCATCAGATATATCAAGGACGTTACCAATTACTTCATCGTTATAACCCAACTCTTTTAAGATCTTTACTATATCATCATTGCCTAATCTATTAAATCTTAAATGTATACATCTTGACTTAATAGTTGGTATTATTCTATCCAGTTGACTTGTAATTAGGAAAAAAACTGTATTTTCACCAGGTTCTTCAAGTGTTTTTAAAAAAGCATTACACGCTTCTTTTTTCAATAGATGAAAATTGTCTAATATAAAAAATTTATACCCCCCCATAAACGAAGAAATGTAAGATCCTTCAGATATTTCACGAATCTCATCAATACCAAAGCTACTCTCCCCCTCATTTGAGTAGATATTCAAATCTGGATGGCTATTGGCTTTAACTAAAATACAGGATTCGCAGCCACAATTTTCATTAAAAAAGGAACCTTTTTTACATAGAGCTACCCTTGCAACCTCTTTTGCAAAAAGTTTTTTCCCTATCCCTTCGGTTCCATAAAAGATATATCCGTTTGCAAAACGCCTATTTTTAATGATTCCATCAAAATACTTTATATATTTATCAAACCCATATATCATTTAGAAACTCGTTTATTCTATTTTTTATATCACCAAAGAGACTTTCTATACTTTTGTTACCATCCAGGACAACCACATTCTTAAAATTATTAGCATACCACAGAAAACCATCCCTGACCTTTGCATAAAAATCGATGTTAAGAGACTCAAATTTCCCCTCCTTTTCCATCATACCATGCTTTTTGAGCCTATTTTTAGCCCTTTCCAATGCCACAGCCGGTTCAATATCTATAATAATTGTTACATCCGGATAGATTGATACCGATATATTCCTTAAAAAATCAAGCAAACTTTGGTCAAGGCCTCTTCCAAACACCTGATAAGCATAGGTGGAAGATATAAATCTATCCGAAATCACAGAGTAACCGTTTTTCATATTGGGTATGATCACTTTCCTCTGATGCTCCAACCTATCAGCTGAGTAAAGTAAAAGCTCCGTCTCCGGCTCGACATGATAAGCTTTTGAAATAAGTATTTTCCGAAGTATCCCACCAATATCTGTGCCGCCAGGCTCTTTGGTAACGTAAAAAGGGATATTTAATCTCTCAAGGTAATCTGAGAGCATTTTGATTTGAGTAGTTTTACCACAACCATCTATCCCATCGATAGCAGCGTAAAAAGGTTTCATCGAAAACACCTTAGTTCACAGCACAGTCAACGGTACTACCCTGAATCTTCTCTATGGTATGCTCTATTGCAGGAGAAACTACCTGAAGATTCTCAATTGCTCCCTTTGGACTTCCCGGAACATTAATTATCAAGCTACCTCTTCTAAATCCACAAATAGCTCTTGAAATAAGTGCTCTTGGAGTTTTTTTGAAACTCTCCATCCGCATAGCTTCCTCAAAACCAGGTAATCTCTTTTCTATAACCTTTAAAGTTACATCAGGGGCAATATCCCTTGGTGAAACCCCAGTCGAACCATTTGTAATTATGAGGTCGAATCTCTGCAAATCACAGAAATCCACCAGTATGTTTTCCAAAATATCTTTTTCATCCGGAATCATTTCAGTTCTTATAAAAGAGGTTTTAAAGTTTGTTTTGATATATTTTTCAATCTCTCTTCCGGTAATATCTTCCCGTTCCCCTCTACTACCTTTATCGCTTAACGTAACAATACCCACAGTCAGAAATTCTTTTGGCTTGACAGTAATGGGATCCCCCACCTTGACCTCACCATTACCTCTTACTACGGCAAATATCCCCTCTTTTGGCATTATACAGTCCCCTGCCTGATAATAGATGGCACAACGATGATGACATATCTTACCTATCTGGGAGACAACGAAATTTATATTATTTATTAAAATAGAATCACCTACCTTGAGCTTACAGAGATCAATCCCTTCCGTTGTAATATTTTCTGCAAAGTCACCACTTTTGACATTCAACCCAAGTTTTACCATCTTTTCGATGCTCTCTTTTGCAAGAAAACTAATCTGTCTATGGATAAAACCTGCATGGGCATCCCCTTCTATTCCAAAATCTTCTCTAATAAAGGCACTATCCACATTTGTTTTTTTAGTCCCTTTTCTTTCACTGATAGATATAGAAAAAACTCTACCCAAAACAACCTCCGGTAACTTTATTTTATGAAAAGAAATGTATTAAAAATAGATGATAATGTCAATGATATGTTTGATGTTTGATTATCGTAATTATAAACACTTAAAACAATTCAATATTCACCAGTCTCTATGAGCTTTCCACGCTTTTCCGGAAAAAAATAAGCCCAAACGCTTAAAATATCCCCACCTGTTAGCTTTACCTTAATCTTTTCCCTCACATAGTAATTTGGATGATCCTCAAAGGCATCTATCATTTTTAGCATTTCAGAATCAATATCGTAAACTTCACCCTTCACATAGGAAACTTCATCAGACTTTACAAGGTATGGTATACCGTCAAAATATAAAGAGTACCTTTCTACCGTTTCAGCATCACCAATAAATTTAGCTTTGCTCAATAGATAATTAAACTGCTTTCCCTTTTTCAACGTCCCATACACAAAGATCTTCTCTTTAGTTTCTTCCACTGTGTCCAAAGCCCCCTTCATCTCTTTTAGTCTTTCCAAGCTCATCTGTCAGAACAAATTCCGCCTTTACAACTTCGGAAAAAACGATCTGTGCAAGCCTATCACCTTTCTGAAAAATAAAATCCTCTTTCCCAAAATTTGCAAGTATAAGGCAGATTTCACCCCTGTAGTCAGAATCAATGGTGCCTGGTGAATTCAAAACTGTGATTCCATGTTTGAGAGCAAGACCACTTCTTGGTCTGACCTGGGCTTCGTACCCTTCGGGGATTTCCATAAAAATTCCTGTTTTAACAAGCTTGATTTCGTTTTTCTTTATTACACCTGACTCAATAGCCCTTACATCCATTCCAGCCGCACCATCTGTGGCATATGCTGGAAGGGATACATCTTTTTCTAATCGGACTTTGACATCTATTCTCTTCATTCTACAGATATGATTTCGATATCGTATTCTATAGTTTTTCCCGCGAATGGGTGATTAAAATCTATAACATATCCTTCATCTGTAATATCCACCACAAACCCTCTAAACATATTACCTTCATTGTCTCTTAGGTCGATAAACTTATTTTTCTGTATCTGTCCGTCATCATCAGGTATATGACTCCTGGGTATCGTAAGAACATTTTCCTCCATCCAATCACCGAATAGCATTTCTGGTGTTAAAATGACCTTTTTTTTGTCTCCCTCTTTAAGCCCTAAAAGATTTTTTTCAATCTCTTCGGGTAGCTCACCCTTGCCGATGTTAAATGTGAGGGGTTCATTAGCTGGTGTGGCATCCAGAAGCTCACCTTCCAAACTTCTCGCACTGTAGCAGATTTTAATTACAGAATTTTTTGTTATCATAGTTTTATCCTTAAAATTTTTAGCTATTATACATAGCAGGTTAGTTTTACACACTTTTTCAATCTTTTGCAAGAAAATATTTTCACTGCCATCACTCGATTTTTGCATTCAAATATCTATCATTTTTATAGTGTTAGTGCATCAGAAAGACAGACACATATGTCTGCCCCTACTAAAATAAATTGTTTTTAGTCTTATTAAAAGTAGATCTTAAATTAGGAAATAGCATTGGAACTTTTCTTTTATATTCCATATACTTTTCCCCATGCAATTCTATTAACTTTCTTTCTTCATTAAGAGCTCCAAATATAAAATAAAAGGTAAAGATTATATTTATAATTAAATCCTTTATCTTTAAAGTTCTACCCCAAAGTACCAAAAGACCTGCAAAATAGTATGGATGTCTTATAATTCCAAGCACACCATCGGTCTTTAACACACCATTATCTGTATAGATATAAGCTTTTTCTTTAAAAAATCTTTTAATCTGCTCTATCCCAAGAAAAGTCTTATTATCATATTCTTTTGAAGTTAGATAGCCCCAAAAAATTCCAAAACCAGATATAAAATAAAGAAACAGTTTACCCCATAATGGCGGATTAAAGATATATATGTCATTGATATTTAAATAAATATACCATAAAGGAAAAAGAAGAATTATGGAAGTCAAGACATAAAACCCACGATACCACCATCTACAATAATACCTTTTTGAAATTTGAGGCTCTGCCATTATACTATGGATTACACAATAAAAGATCGTATACCAAATAAGCCAATAATACATCTAAATAAAAATATTCTCCGGAAGATTCAAAACTCTGGCAATGGTGGGTGCTATATCTGACATATCCATGGAATATTCATTCACAAAGTATGAGATGTGATTTTCAAGAACGTTATCATCTAATTCCTGTGAGTATTTTTTACAAAATTCTTTTGAATCCTCAAAGTATTCAAAGGAATGTTTGATGGAGTCCTTAATTAAACCCTTTATACAGGTAGATAAATCTAAAATTTCATTTTTTATTGCTATGGCCCCCAGAGGAATAGGCAAAGAAAATCTCTCTTCCCACAATTCCCCAAGATCAGAAAGAAGTGTCAGACTAAAATTTTGATAAACGAAGCGTCCCTCATGTATTATAATACCTGCATCCACCATACCTAAATCTATCGCAGCTAATATTTTATCAAATCTCATTTCAACAAAATGGAACAGTTCACCAAAAAACGTCTTAAAAAGCAGAAAAGCCGTCGTATTAAACCCCGGAACCGCTATTTTTTTACCTTTTAATTCTTCAATGGAATCATATTTTTTTGAAACTACAATTGGTCCATTCTTATGCCCCAAAGCCCCCCCACAGGTCAAAATTTTATACTTAAAAATTATATGAGGCAAAACACCATAGGATACTTTTACCACATCAAAAAAACCATCAATAGCAGATTTATTAAGATTTTCCACGTCATCAAGACGAAAATCAAAGCTTAAATCGGTTTTTATTATCCCCCGCATTATTGGGCCAAAGATGAATATATCGTTTGGACAAGGGGAGATTCCGATATTGATCATAATCTAATTACCCGGAAGTGACGGTATCTTACCCAATAGATACTTAAGGTCATCATCGAGAAATATTAGGCCCGCCCCCACAAAGGTTGATCTTGTATCTTTATTAAGAAAATCATCATAACCAGCATTAACGTAGAGATTTTTTGTAAAATTGTATTGCCCTTTTACCTTTAGATGGGGATCCCTGGGGGACGATTTAGTACTGAAATCATAAGCATCAAATGACACTACAAACTTATCCTTATATTTTTCAGCATTCTTTCCTTTGTTAAAAGGGAAATAATCAGCACCCACCCCAAATTCAGACTCCATAAGCCCTATCCTTAAGTCCACCATATCCATAAATCTTTTGGCATATTGGGCAATGAATGTTATGGAATTTTCCTTTCTCTTTGTTTCAACATAAGTGCCCCCACTGCTTGTGGATCCATATGGTGATGTACCACTCCATGTAGTATAGGTAGTGGTGGACTTCCCATCAGGATTTGAAGCAAGACCCAGGAGATAGTACTTATCAGGTTTTGGCTGTATTTTTAGTTTAAAATACCCCTTTGTCTCCCCTGTATCCATCAATTTTTCCCCTTCAAAGTTTAGATAAAACTTAAATTCATCCATCTTAGTAAATAGGTTTCTAACCCCTTTAAGCGTTTCGTTTATATTATCCACCGTCTGATTATCGTTTACAAGTTTACCTATTGTCCCTTCACCTTTATTGATTTTATCCGTTATGCTATTGATATTATCAACAGTTTTTTCAAGCTTTGCAGTAACAGTTTTTATATTTTTAATAGAATCCTCAAGATTACCTTTAGAGCCCGTCACAAGGTTGTCTATATTACCCGTTATACTGTTTACTTTTCCAGCTATCTGTGGTGTTTGCTCTTTCAACGTCTGGGAAACATCCTTTAAATTGGCAAGGAGTTGATTAATATTCTCCTGATTATCGGTAGCCATATTTTTTACCACCACGGTTATTGCTTCGATATTTTTGATAACGGCATTAATTCGAGCTTCATTGTATGCCATTATATTTTTCAAAACATCTGTGGTCTGTCTTATATTATCAAGGGTGACCTTCATATTCTCTTTCCCTTCACTAGTTGCAAGGACATCCCTGAGGGAAGCTGTAATAGCTTTTATATCGTCTGCTATATCCCCCAATTTATTACCCAATTGATCAAAATCTGTTACATCCTTTGTATCCTTTACAATAGATCCTGCAGCCAGATATTCTCCTGTTTGATTTGGTAGTTCTTCAAGTTCGGCGTATTTCTCCCCCAAAAAGCCAGAGGATCTCACAATTACCCTCACTTTTGCAGGAATCTTATATTTGTCTTCAATTAACATCTCTGCCACGACCTTACCATCTTCAAGGGATATATTTTTAACCTTACCCACATTCACACCCTTAAACTTCACCGGAGCATCTGTATTGAGCCCAGACGCATTATTTAAAACAGCCTTTATGGAATACCCTTTATCTTTCCCGAAGTTAAAATCCCCCACTTTTGTGGTCATATACCCTAAAACTATTAGCGAAACGATAACAAAAAAGCCGACTTTTGCTTCGAGCCCTAACTTCATAAATCCCCCTAAAACATCTTTATAGGTCCATCTTTCGAACCATTTATAAACTGCCTAACATAAGGATTGTCAGAATTTTTAAAATTCTCCTTTGTATCATTCAAAACAGTTACACCATCGTAAATCATTGCCATATAATCAGCTATTTTAAAGGCACTGTCTATATCGTGGGATATAACTACAGAGGTGATATTCAACTGCTTCTGGGTATTATATATGAGATCATCCACCACATCCCTCATAATGGGATCAAGACCGGTCGTAGGCTCATCATAAAGAATGATCTTTGGCTCCAACACAATAGCCCTTGCAAGCCCCACCCTTTTTCTCATCCCGCCAGAAAGCTCCGAAGGCATCTTATTTTCCACATCCTTTAGACCAACCAGTCTCAATTTTTCCAAAACAATCTCTCTTATCTGCTTCTCTTTTAACTTTGTATGTTCCCTCAAAGGGAACGCAACATTGTCATACACTGTCATTGAATCGAATAGAGCAGCATTCTGGAAAAGCATCCCAAATTTTTTTCTAATATTGACCAGCTCCACTTTGGATATTTTGGTTATATCAACACCATCAACGATTACTTCACCTTTTTCAGGCATCAAAAGCCCCATCATCTCTTTCAACAACACAGACTTACCTGTACCAGAAGGACCAAGTATAACCGTAATCCCCCCCTGTGGCACTTTGATATTTATCCCTTTGTGAACCTGGTGTTTACCAAAACTTTTGTGAACATTTTTCATTTCTATGATTATATTTTCCATATCATCAAAACATAAACGCCGTAAGTATATAGTCAAAAACAAGTATCAAAATACATGACAGCACAACAGATTCTGTAGTAGATCTACCCACACCTTCAGCACCACCTGATACCGCCATCCCTTTGTAGCAACCAATCAATGTTAAAATAAGCCCAAATACTACAGACTTTATCATGCCATTGTAAAGGTCGCTTAAATCAACATACTGATACATATATTGAAGATAGAGTGTTCTATTTATATCTAATATCTTAACGCCCACGAAATACCCACCCACTACTCCACAAAAAACAGCGATACTGTTTAACAATGGCATAACCAGAAGTCCAGCCAATATCCTGGGGGTCACCAGATACTGAACAGGATCCACTGCAAGTGAATGCAATGCATCGATCTGCTCGGTAACTTTCATTGTACCAATTTCAGCGGTAATGGCAGAACCGGCCCTTGCAGCCACCATGATGGCACTTAAAACAGGTCCAAGCTCCCTTGCCATCCCCAGCCCCACAACAGTACCCACCATGTATTCAGCACCAAACTTGTGAAAACCTATATAGCTCTGGAAGGCAAAAACCATCCCCGTAAAAGTCCCTGTAAGAATTATTACAGAAATGGAATTGGCACCTATAAATTCCATCTGTTTTATCAAAAGCTTCCATCTGAAAGGCGGTCTAAAAATCCATAATATTGAATCTATTAAAAGCAAAAAGATCCTTCCGGATTCTAAGGCAAGATTCAATATTGGAGCACCTATAAGGGATAAAACCCTATTCATCTATTCCCTCGTAAATTCTTGGTATTCTTGGAGAAATACTTGTGAGTATTTCATAAGATATGGTGTTACACATCTTCGCCATCTCGTCTGCCCTGATATTATCCCCTAAAATCTCCACCTCTTTATACCACTTCCCTTCCGGCAAATCGCTAATATCTATCATAGTCATATCCATACAGATCCTACCTATTATGGGGCATTTATACCCATCCACATAAACGAACCCTTTGTTTGATAATAGTCTATTGTAACCATCAGCATACCCAATAGGCAAAACTCCAAGAATCGTTTTTTTCCCTGTAATGTAAGTTCTATTATACCCAACTGATTCATTTTTATCAAGATATTTTACATGTATTATCTTTGAAAATATCTTCATCACCGGCTTTATACCAATGTCATAGTCAGATTTAACAAAACCGTAAGTCAAAATTCCTGGCCTTGAATAATCAAAACTGTTTTCAAAAGACAACAAAGCTGAAGAATTAAATAATGAGCTTTTGATGTGAGGAAAAATCTTTTTGGCCCTTTCCACCACTGATGAAAATCTATCTATCTGCCAGGATGTATACTCAAGATCGCTATCGGGACTTGAAAGATGACTCATCAAAACCTTTGGTATCAGATTTGGATATTTTTCATTAAAATCTCTGAAATTCATAGAAACATCAAAACCAAGCCTGTTCATACCTGTATCTATTTTTATACTTACAGGATATTTCATCCCTTTTTTTTCGAGATATTTATTAAATCTAAAAGCAATCTCATCATCATATATATTTATCAGGAGATTATTCGTAATCAACTCATTGAAAAAATACTCGTCCACAAATCCCAGGACAATTATTTCCGCTGCTTCACCTAAACCATCTCTTAATGTAACCCCTTCTTCAAAGGTTGCAACACAGAATATTCTTATATCAGAATGCTCAAGGGTAAACCTTGCAAGCTCTATTGCACCATGCCCATAGCCATTTGCTTTAATAACAGGAGTAATATACGATTTTGAAAGCTTTCTTGCAATATTTAGATTATTTAAATATCTTTTAAGATCCACCAGCGCATAAGTCCCTCTGAGATTTCTGTTCACTCTTTATCCCCCTGGGACTGCATCCCCGCCTTGTGAAAGAGATAACTTCTTATAAAATCATCCAAGTCACCATCAAGCACAGCATCAGGATTTCCAGTTTCGTGGCGGGTTCTCAAATCCTTCACCATTTTATAAGGATGCAACACATAGGATCTTATCTGACTGCCAAAATTTATCTCAGTTTTTGAACTTTCAAGCTCATTCTTCTCTTTATTTTTCTTCTCCATCTCTAATTCGTAAAGCTTCGATTTTAATATTTTAAGGGCATGCGCCTTGTTTTTGTGCTGACTTCTCTCATTCTGACAGGAAACAACAATACCCGTAGGTAGATGAGTAATTCTCACTGCAGAGTCTGTTGTATTTACGTGCTGACCACCAGCCCCACCTGACCTGAAAGTATCTATTTTAAGATCCGATTCATTTATGACTATATCCACATCATCATCAATCTCTGGAAGCACAAACACAGATGCAAAAGATGTATGTCTTTTATTGTTTGCATCAAAAGGTGAAAGCCTCACAAGTCTATGCACACCTGTTTCCCCTTTCAGATAGCCATAGGCATAAGGTCCAATTATGTTGAGCGTGGCAGATTTGATACCTGCTTCATCACCTGCCTGGTAATCAAGCATCTCATACTTAAACTTTCTGTTTTCCGCCCACCTGATGTACATCCTCAAGAGCATATTAGCCCAGTCGTTTGCCTCTGTACCGCCAGCCCCAGAATGGATTGTAAGAATTGCGTTGTTTATATCATTTTCCTCATTTAATATAAGTTTTAATTCAAAATCGTTTACTATCTGTTTTAGTTCAGAAAAATTCTCTTCGATTTCTGAAGCAACATTTTCTCCCTCTTCTTGTAATTCGAGTAAGACATCCATATCCTCAAACCTTCTCACAAGATAATACCAGTCATCAAGAAATTTTTTGATATTCGACTGCTCTTTGAGCAGATGTTTAGATTCTTTATTGCTCCAGAAATCTGGATCATGAGTTTGTTTCTCTATATTGGATAATTTTTCCTTAAGCTGCTCTTCATTTACTATTTTTTTAAATCTTACAAGTTTCTCTTTTAAATCTTCATACTCCTGCAAAATCTCTTCTAAAATCATAACCCCTCTACAACGTAATAATCATACCAATTTCATCACAATCCGGAAATTTTGGACATTTCAGACAATCTGACCAGATCTTTCGCGGAAAGCTTTCCTTTTTCACAACTTTGAACCCAACCTTTTCAAAAAATTCCTGTTTATAAGTAAGGGCGAATACCTCTTTAAATCCCATATCTTTTGCTAATTTCAAACATTCATTCACAAGGATCCTACCAATTCCTTTACCATGGGCAGATTCATCCACCGCAAGGGATCTTATCTCTGCTAAGTTACCCAATGTAGGATGAAGAGCACAACAGCCTAAAATTCTTCCATCTTCTTCATACACAAGAAATTCAAAAATCCTCTCAAATATTTGATCAAGACTCAAGTGCAGCATTTCACCTTTATCAGCAAAATGATTTACCAGCTCTTGAATTCTTTTAGCATCGCTGATTTTTGCCTTTCTAATCACTATAAACTCTTCTTAAAAAGATTATAAATTCTTATAGATTCTTCTTTGTCAGGAATAGTATTATACCCCTTTCTGGCTCTTATTGTAAATTTTGTGATCTTCTCATTGACCTCTTTAGCATCAAAATAGTATTTGTAAGAACCTTTTTCCGCCCTCACACTACCTTCAGCTATACTGGAATAGATGACAAGGGCACCATCTTTTTTTATAGTTTGGATAAACTTCTCAATTAGTATCTCTTTGGGTCTATCTATGGAATCAGAAACAGCATCCGCGGTAACACTATAGGTAACACCTGCCCCGGCCACCACAGCAACAGGAACACATCCCGTTATATTAAAAACCGATAACATTAAAAAGAACAAACCTAAAATATATTTTTTCATTATAGTCCTCCTTCTTGTAGATCTACATACAATTGGTATTCTAATTCACAAATTAAAAATTATCAAGAATTTTATTGACATAGAAAAAAATAAGGGGTATTAAATTGAAGTTTTATAAAGGAGTAAAAAATGGGAAAAAATAATTCATCAAAATAAACTAATGCCTTCCAGAGTTTCTGGGAGGCTTTTTTTTTGGAGGTTTTATGGTGGAAAAAGAGATTTTAAACAAGCATGAAATTGACAACATACTGGTAAGACTAAGCTTTCAGATTATCGAAAAGATCAAAGATGATGCCGATTTTGCCCTGGTGGGGATTAAACGAAGAGGAGCCATATTAGCGGATAGGATTGCCTCCACAATTGAAAAATTTAAATCGTTAAAACCAATGATAGGGTATTTAGACATAACCCTTTATCGGGACGACCTGACAGAAATTTCAGAATTTCCAAAACTTTTGGGCTCTGATCTAAACTTTGATGTGAAAGGTAAAACAATAATATTAATTGATGATGTAATATTCACCGGGAGAACTGTGCGGGCTGCTCTTGATGCGATTATCGACTACGGCAGACCAAAAAAAATTATCTTTGTAGCACTGATAGATAGAGGACACAGGGAACTACCCATTCAGCCGGACTTTGTTGGAAAATATGTTCCAACGAATATTGAAGAAAAGATTAACGTAAAACTGCATGAGATAGACGGCTTGGATTCAGTAACCATAGAGAAAAGGGGGTAATATGTTGAATAGAAAAGACCTTACTGGGCTTGTGGATGTCACAAAAGAAGAGATCCTTGAGATACTTGACACAGCTGAAAAATTCAAAGAAATTAATTCAAGGGAGATTAAAAAGGTCCCGGCATTGAAGGGGAAAACCATAGTAAACCTCTTTTTTGAGCCATCCACCAGAACAAGAACATCATTTGAAATTGCAGGCAAAAGATTATCGGCGGATGTGATCAACTTTACTGCATCTGCAAGTAGCACCACAAAAGGGGAAACTCTTATCGATACAGTAAAAAACATAGAATCTATGGGTGTGGATATGTTTGTGGTGCGACACTACTACTCCGGATCGGTAAGATTTATAGCCCAAAATACTAAAGCACACGTCATAAATGCCGGTGATGGTACAAATGAACATCCAACCCAGTCACTTCTTGATCTTTATACGATAAAAGAGCATAAAGGGAATTTGGAAGGGCTAAAAGTGGCAATAATCGGAGACATTACGCATAGCCGTGTGGCAAGATCCAATGCTTGGGCGATGAAAAAACTTGGAATCGATTTAAGACTCTATGGACCTAAAACCATGATACCAAGAGATTACCTACCTTTAGGCTGTAAAGTGTGTAATTCAATGGAGGAAGCCTTAGAAGATTGCGATGTAGTAATGATGCTCAGAATTCAATTAGAAAGGCAGGGGATAGCACTTTTTCCATCTTTAAAAGAATATTCAAAATTATTTGGATTGAATAAAAACAGACTTGAACTTACCAAGAAAGATGCAATTATTATGCACCCTGGTCCAATAAACAGAGGTGTGGAGCTTCCATCTTATCTGGCTGATTGTGACAGATCGGTAATTCTTACTCAGGTGGAAAATGGTGTTGCCGTGAGAATGGCAGTTATGTATCTTCTTGCAATGCAACAAAATACAAAATTGGGGGAATAATATGTCTTTGCTATTAAAAAATTGTGAAATAATAAACTTTGACAAAACAATTAAAGCAGATATTCTCATTGTAGATGATAGAATTAAATCGATAGGATCCATATCCGAAAAAGCTGACAGAACAATAGATTGTACAGGCAAAATAGTAGTACCAGGTCTTATTGATATGCATGTCCATTTCAGAGACCCAGGATTCGAATACAAAGAGGATATAGAATCCGGAAGTAGGGCTGCTGTGGCTGGAGGTGTGACCACATCTCTTCCAATGGCCAACACAAAACCTGTAAACGATAACGCATACATCACAACATATATGATAGATAAAGCAAAAAAAGTAGGACTAATAGATCTTTATCCTGTAGGAGCCATTACAAAGGGGTTGGAAGGCTTAGAGCTTGCAGAAATAGGAGAGATGAAAGCTGCCGGAGCCATAGCCTTCTCCGATGATGGTAAACCTGTAATGAACTCTGAAGTAATGAGAAGGGCTGCAGAGTATATCAATGGTGTGGGTGGTATAGTTCTCTCACATTCTGAAGATATAAACCTTGCTGCAAAAGGAGCCATAAACGATGGAAAAATCTCCACCATCACAGGGTTGAAAGGGATACCGGCGGAAGCAGAAGAGATCATCATCGCCAGAGATATCCTCATATCAAAGCTTACTGGGGCACATTTCCATTTCTGCCATGTCAGTACAAAAGGTTCTCTCGAGTTGATAAGATTTGCAAAAGAAAAAGGTTATAGAGTAACATGTGAAGTGGCACCACATCATTTCTCCCTTACAGAGGATGAGCTTTTATCCTACGACACAAACTACAAAATGAACCCTCCTCTTAGAACAAAAGAGGATGTAGATGCAATAAAAAAAGCATTTAAAGATGGTCTAATTGATTGTATTGCCACTGACCATGCACCCCACCACAGGGATGAAAAATTTGTGGAGTTTGATCTTGCTGCATTCGGAATAATTGGACTTCAAACACTCATCCCGTTAACTTTAAAACTGGTGGAAGAGGAAGTTATAACCCTAAACGATTTTGTAAAATATACCTCTTACAATCCCGCAAAAATTTTGGGATTGGCCGATAAAGGCTTGGTGGCAGAAGGTAAAATAGCAGATTTAGCCATTATAGATAAAGATAAAGAATACATTTTCGACGAAAATCTAAACAGATCCAAATCATCAAATTCACCATTTATTGGTAAAAAACTCAAAGGTATAAACTGTATCACAATAAAATCAGGTAAAATAGTATACGAACTTTAGTAATGTTTTAG
>PNIN01000049.1 GCA_002878065.1 Calditerrivibrio nitroreducens | reverse complement strand
GAATACAGTTGCTGCAATAACAACTACTGCCATAAGAGCTAAAAGCTTTTTCATATTAATTTCCTCCTTACCTTTAAAGGCGTATTTATTTGGTTAGTGGTTGCTATATATCCAAAAAAATAGTTTGTCAAATATTTTTTTTAAATTTTTTACCACTATTAAAAATTCTTAATCTACAATAACTTAATAAACAGGATTGATCTATTAACCATAAAAAGTCAATATTTTAATTATATTATAAAATTGTTTGATTACAACAAACATTAACCCTGCTTATATAACTTTAAAAATCTCTTCCCTGATAGTTTGCAGCTTACTTTTATCTTCTATCTTATTACCAAACTCATCGGTTATGTAAAAAGAATCCACCACCCTATTTACATCTGTGGAGATTTTCGCTTTCTGGACACTGATTCGTAGTTTTTCAAAAACAGAAAGGATGTAATATAAAAGTCCAACGAAATCCTCTGTATATATATCAACTATAGTAAAAAGAGGTGAAGTAATATTATCAAACTCGATTTTTCTGTTTATCTTAAATAGCTTTTTCCTGGAATAGATCGTGCCTAATGTTTTTGACAACAGATCTTCAACTTTTACCTTCCCTGACAGGACATCATGGATTCTCTTCTCGATATCAGGAAATCTTTCCGCAACATATTCCACACTCTCATTATTCATATTCACCTGAATCTTGTCGATCGCTATCATTCTATTTAGTGTATAGATTTGTGCACCTAATATATTAATATTAAAAGACGCAAGTACACCGGAAACTTTTTTCAGCAGCCCTATAGAATCAAAAGTACAGATGGTAATTTCGAAACAATTAAGTTCATCCCTTATATCACCATAGATAATTTTTCTATTATCATCATTTAATTTTATAGCCATATCAAGATGTCTTATAATATGATTTATTTTATTACTGAATATATAATCATCATCAAGGGAATCTATCATATTAAGCATCAAAACATTTCCTCCAACTCTATCTTTCAATTTACTCTTTTTATTTGAAACTATTGAAACAAATTCTTTAAGCATATCTTCCGACTGCATATACCTGAGAGCATTATGATAAAGATCTGTTAGTAAACTCTTTTTCCAATTATTAAAATTATTTCCCCCCGTAGCCCTTGAATCAGCATATGTCAAAATATAAAGCATTCTGAGTTCTTCTTCACTGTTTATGAATGAGATAAAATGCTTAATTACATCAAGATCGTTTATGTCTCTTCGCTGAGAAATGTGTGCCATAAGCAAATGATGTTCCACAAGATTTGCTATTGTATCGATATCATCAAGCTTAAATCCGAGTCTTCCGGATATAACTCTTGACATCTTCGCACCAACTTCCGAATGGTTTTTCCCCTGTCCTTTACCTATATCGTGCAAAAGCACCGACATCGCTAAGAGATCTTTTCTCTCTATCTCAGTGAAAACCTTCTGATAGTCAGCATATTTAGAAGTAAAGATATTTGCCAGATCATCTATAAATTTTAAAGCAAGAAGTGTATGCTCATCCACAGTATAATGATGATATGTATTAAACTGAGCCTTACAATAAATATCTTCAAACTCCGGAATGAATCTAATAAGGACACCATCCTTTAGCATAGAATTAGCCACCTTAAAGCTGTAAGGAAAACTCGATACTGCCTTTAAGAAAAAGTATCCATTTTTTCTAAGATAATTTTCATCAATCAGAAAAAGGTTTTCCCTTATAAGCTGTGATGTATTATCAGAAATTTTTAGGCCATTTTTAGCAGCAATCGTATAAATATTTATAAGAAGCAATGGGTATTTTTCGAATATCCTACTGTCGCTTACGGTGAGGGTATTTTCATATTTTACCAGCCCAAAACCAAGATCCTCCATATAAATCTTTTTCAAATTGTTGTTAATTGTGTAATTTGTGAAAACTTTTTCAAAAACCTTATGAGTAATATCTGATATTGTTTTTGCTGCTCTATAATAATCCCTCAAAAATAGTTCCACCCCGAGGGAATATGAGGTATCGATATACCCAAAAGATTCTGATATGTATTTCTGCGATTCCATATTTAATATGTCATTTTTACGGTTGTAAAAATAGTGGAGTCTTATACGGATCTTAAAGATAAATTCCACACTTTTTTTAAATGATTCATATTCATCGTAATTAATTATCTTTTCATGGACAAGTGTAATAAGATTTTCACTTTCAAACAAAACTTTACTAACCCAATAAACGGCGTTGTAATCCCTAACCCCACCAATACCATCCTTTATGTTCGGCTCTATTTTATACATAGAATCTCTATATCTCTTCATTCTATTTCTTACATCATTTATTTTAGCCACCAGAAAATTGTATTTGCCTCTATTCAGAATATAATTTGCCACTATCCTTTCAAATTTCTGGTATACTAAAAAACTGCCCTCAAGAAAGCGGTGATCGATGAGAGAGTTTTTTACTATTTCATCAAGATAAGATGGCTCACTTAATTCATCTATATCTTTTATCTGTACCCCCGGCGCAAGGCCTATATCCCACAATCTTGATATAAAAGATTGTATAAACTCCTCATCTTTTTTACTTAATGCTTTAGTGTGAAAAATGAGAATATCAATATCCGAAAAGGGGCACATCTCTTTTCTGGCATACCCCCCTAAGGAAATAATAGCTATTTCACTTAAATCTATATCAAAACTTTTAAGGGCTAATCTGATAGTTTCGTCTGAAAGGCTTGATATACTACTTAAAAAATCCCATACTATAAATTGATTGTTGTTAAATTGTTCTTTTTTTATCCTATTCCAATTTCCCCAGTAAAAATCTTTAAGCTCAGATAAATTCATAAACTCCCTTTAGATGTTATTCAAAATAATTATAACATTTTTGAAAAAATTAAAACAAAAATCTTCACTTTTAAAAGAAAATATAATATTATATAAAAATGAAAATAGCTTTTCATACGTTTGGTTGCAAAGTAAATCTTGTGGAAACAGAAAACCTCAAAGAAAAGGCAAATATTGAAGGTTTCAAATACACTGATAGTATCGAAGAATCTGATATCATTGTGATAAACTCCTGTGCCGTCACCGATACCGCCGAAAAAAAATCGCTAAACTATTTAAAAAAGTTAAAACAGAAATTTCCAGAAAAAAAGATAGTTCTCACAGGATGCCTTGCGGAGATGAAAAAAGATTTGATAAAAGATGCAGACATACTGGTTACCAATATAGATAAAGATGAAATATTCAAATACATAAAAGAAAATAAACATCAGCTAACCCCAATAGACGAACTTGACTACTACAAAGAATCTTTTCCCAATGCCATCGTGGATAAAACCAGGGGATTCTTGAAGATTCAGGATGGCTGTGATGCCTTTTGCAGTTATTGCATTATCCCCCATTTGAGGGGGAAACCCAGAAGCAAAAGTGAAGAGATAATTATCAGAGAGTTTGCCCAGCTTGTGGATAAAGGCTTTAAAGAGATTGTGCTTGTGGGGATACATATAGGCAAATATGGTTTTGACACAAAAACAGATCTTAAGACACTTTTGAAAAAATTGATACAGATTGAAGGTAATTTTAGAATACGTCTTTCCTCATTGGAGTTAAACGAAATAGATACGGAGATGATAGAACTAATTTTAAATTCTGATAAAATCTGTAAGCATCTTCACATACCTCTTCAGGGTTCCACAAATAAAATTCTCAAATTGATGAATAGACATTATACCTTTGAAAAATTTGCATCCACTGTGGAATATCTAAAGAGTAAAAACGAATCTTTGACCATAGGAACAGATATTATAACAGGGTTTCCAGGTGAAACCGAAGAAGATTTTACACAGGGTTATGATAATTTACTGAATCTAGCTATAAGTTATATGCATGTTTTCCCTTTCTCAGAAAGGAAAGGAACAAAGGCATCCATCCTGCCGGATAAAGTATCCAACGAAATAAAAAAGAAGAGATCTGGAATGCTTAGGGATCTCAGTGAATCAAAAAGGTTTAACTCCGCCAAAAGGCTCTTCGGCACAGTACAAAAGGTTTTGACAGAAAAAGATAACATGGCTCTTACCGATAACTATTTTGAAGTTTGTATAAACGAAGAGATTGAAGCAAACAGCTTTTTAAACGTAAAGATTATTGGTGTGTCGATGGATGGCACACTAATTGGAAAATCTATATAAAGAGGTGCAAATGGGAAAAAAAATTCTGGTAATAGGCGGTGTAGCAGCAGGGGCAACTGCAGCTGCAAAAGCAAGACGAACAGATGAAACAGCCGAAATAACAATTCTTGAAAAAAATGGATATGTTTCATTCGCCAATTGTGGTATCCCTTACTATATCGGCAATGTGATAAAAAGCAGAAATTCATTATTACTCCAAAACGCAAAATCGCTAAAAAAGAGATACAATATAGACGTCTACACAAATACCGAGGCGATAAGAATAGATCCAGATAAGAAAATCGTATTTGCCAAAAATAACAGAGATGAAAACCTCACTTTCAACTACGATAAATTGATTTTATGTAATGGAGCAAAAACTATTATACCCCAAATAGAAGGGATCTCAGAAATCGACTACTTTACGGTAAGATCAATTGAAGATATGGATAAGATAAAAGATTTCATTGAAGATCATAAACCCGAATCCGCCTGTGTAATCGGAGCAGGATACATCGGGATTGAGACCTCTGAAGCATTGATGCATTGCGGCTTGAAGGTAACCGTAGTGGAAGCATTACCACATATCCTGCCCACATTCAGCCCTGAAGTATCATTAAAAATATATGAAAAGATGTCATCCTGTGGTATCACTTTAAAAACAGAAACTAAAATAGTTAAAACATATAAACAGGATAATAAAATTATACTCTTGTCTGAAAAGGGTGAAAGTTTTACCACTGATCTTTTAATTATTGCAACTGGCGTAAAGCCAGATGTAGAACTTGCAAAAACTGCTGGATTGGAAATAGGTTTAGCCGGAGGAGTAATGGTAAATAGCAGGATGGAAACCTCTGTGGCAGATATTTATGCAGCTGGTGATTTAGTGGAAAAAAAGGATATTATAACGGGGAATTATATTTTAGCTCCCCTTGCTGGCCCTGCAAATAGGGAGGGACGGGTGGCTGGATGTAATGCAGCAGGGGGAAACTTAGAATATAAAGGCACGTTGAGGACAGCAATTGTAAGTTTTGAAAATGCCTGCTGCGCCCAAACCGGTTTATCCCATAAAGAAGCCATAAAATATGGTTTCGATGCAAGTTTTACCTACACAGAAGACCCAAACCATGTTGAATACTACCCCGATCCAAAGTATATCTTTATAAAACTTATCTTCGACAGAAAAACTGGAAAGATACTTGGAGCAGAGGCTTCAGGGGAAAATGGAGTTGAAAGAAGGATAGATGTAATATCCACAGCCATATTTGCAGGTCTAACCGTTTACGATCTTGGGGAGATCGACTTTTGCTACTCACCTCCTTATGGAGCAGCCAAAGACCCTGTAAATATATCAGGTCTCGTGGCTACGAATTTTATAAATGGTTCAAGTCTCATAACACCGCAACAATTTTTAGAAATATACAGTAGTGAACTCCAAATTCTGGATGTGCGTACCAGAATCGAATTTAAATCCTACAGAGTAAAAAATGCAAGAAATATTTACGTAAATGATTTAAGAGAATCCATAGCGGAGTTAGATAAAAACAGGCCGGTTTATATCTACTGCGCTGTGGGTTACAGAGGGTATGTGGCCACAAAACTGCTCAGAAGTTACGGTTTTGATGCTTATAATATATCTGGTGGGATAGAAGCAATAAAAAGAACAGCAAAAATAAAAAGTATGGAGGTCATTGATGCAGGTAATTCTTAATACCAATCTCGAAGGGCTAAAGCTGATTGGAAGAGGGAAAGTAAGAGATATATACGATTTAGGGGAATATCTCTTGATCGTTACAACGGACAGAATATCCGCATTTGACGTTATTATGCCGAATGGTATCCCTATGAAAGGGTATGTTTTGACTCAGCTTTCAAAGTTTTGGTTTGAACAGACGAAAGATATTGTGGAAAATCATCTTATTACCACTGATATTGACCAGATGCCCGAAGAGGTTAGAAAACATAAGGATATACTCAAAGATCGTACTATGATGGTGAAAAAAGCAAAACCCTACCCAATTGAGTGTGTTGTGAGAGGTTATCTATCTGGCTCAGGATGGAAGGATTACAAAGCTACAGGATCTATAAGCGGCATAAAATTAAGGGAAGGTATGGTGGAATCAGAAAAATTTGATGAGCCTATTTTCACCCCCGCCACAAAAGAGGAACTTGGTAAACATGATGAAAATATCAGTTTTGAAAGGATGTGTGAAATTGTTGGTAAAGAGATAGCAGAAAAATTAAGAGAATTAACCATAAAAGTTTATAAAAGAGCATTAGAAATTGCAGAGAAAAAGGGTATAATCATAGCTGACACAAAATTTGAATTCGGTAATTATAACGGTAACATCATATTGATAGATGAAGTATTAACACCTGATTCTTCCAGATTCTGGTTTAAAAAACTCTACCAGCCTGGTAAACCACAAGAAAGTATGGATAAACAGTTCTTGAGAAACTATCTTGAAACCCTCGATTGGAATAAAACTGCCCCTGGACCTGAGCTTCCACCTCACATTGTTGAACAGACCTCCAAACGCTACCTTGAGATAATGGAAATTCTCACAAAGTAATAAACTTTAAGAGGTGGGTTATCCCCATCTCTTTTTATATTAAAAAAAGGCATATTTCCATTTTTCTCAAACTGCCTATTGACAATTTTTAAAAAAAAGATTAGAAAGCTTAGCTCAAGGCGCCCGTAGCTCAGCTGGATAGAGCAACGGACTTCTAATCCGTAGGTCAGAGGTTCGAATCCTCTCGGGCGCGTTTTTCTATGGTGGATGTAGCTCAGCTGGTAGAGTCCCGGATTGTGGCGCGGGTTCGAGTCCCGTCATCCACCCTTATTTCTCATGCGAGTGTGGCGGAACTGGTAGACGCGCTAGACTTAGGATCTAGTGCCACAAGCGTGGGGGTTCAAGTCCCTCCACTCGCACTTTTCCATTGCTTTTCATAATCAAGGAGTTTTTTCTTTAGCTCAAGTCCAGGAGTAAACCCTCCAAGGTCTTTCTTACCCACTACTCTATGACATGGAATCAAAATGGGAAATCTATTTCTTCTCATGGCATTCCCCACTGCCCTGGCACCACCTTTTATACCTATCTCATTTGCCAGCTCGCTATAAGTTATAACTTCTCCTGCTGGCACTTCTAATAATCTCTTATAAACCTTCCTTTCAAAAGAGGTAAACTCAACTCCACCTAAAACATCAAATATATCGTATCTTTCAAAAGAGTAATAATTTTTTAAAATTTGGTACATTTTTCTTATATTGCAGGGCAAATCTCCATTTAAAAACTCAGAATCATAAGTAAAATCTATAGATTCCGGTATGCCATCAAAACTCCAGCTAATTTTGAGATTTACGATATCAAAAAAATTGCATATCAAAAAACATTCCATATTTTTATATATCATATTAATTAGCCAAATCAACAAAAAGATTGACTAAACTAACAAATATTGTAAAATATAAAAAAAAAGGAGGTCCAGATGATATCTAAAACTATGTTGATAGCAGAAGTTATAAAAAAATTTCCACAATCTAAAAAAGTTTTTGATGAATTTAATATGGGTTGTTTAAGCTGTATGGGGATACAAAATGAAACCATCGAAAAAGGATGCATGATGCACGGAATAGACCCAGAAAAACTGATAAAGGCAATAGAAAAAGAAATAAAACAAAATTAGCTAATGATACATTATATAAGCAATAAAGTTTTCACCTTAGATTTAGGCCCAAACATGGTTATGGGGTTTGATGAAGGCGATAACGTAATTTTATTTGATACTGGCATTGACGATTCTATTGGTAGAAAAATAGATAAATTTATAGGCAAGCGAGTATCTTTGATAGTAAACTCCCACTCCCATGCTGATCACATAGGAGGCAATAGTTACTTTCAAAAAAAATACAATTCAAAGGTTTTTGCTGAACCAGGTGAACTTTCTTTTATTAACAATACAGAGTTAGAGACATCCCTTTTAAATGGTGGTTTCTGGGAGTATATGCTTGCTGATAAATTTTTAAAAGCAAAAGGTTCCATACCAGAGCCCATTGATAAAGGATTCCTATCCACGAAAGGTATTGAAGTTTTAGACCTTCCGGGACATTCCCCCTCCCTAATTGGATTAAAAATTGATAAAATTGTTTATCTGGGGGATGCTCTTTTTTCAGGTGAAGTCATAAAAAAATATGGGGTATTGTATCTATATGATGTGGACCGATTTGAGAAATCATTATCAAAAATTGAAGAATTGACATTCGAAAAAGCCGTCATCTGTCATAAAGGTTTATACGATAAAGAGGTAATTCTTGATCTGATCCATATCAACAGAAACCATACTGAAACGATGAAATCTTTAATTCTGGAAAACTTACAATTCAACACTGATTATGAGATAACAGAAAAGATCATACACAAGCTCTCAATAGAGCCAAACCTTACTATTTATATGCTTATTTTATCCACAATGAGAAGCTACCTATCTTTCCTCCAAAAAACTGGGGCAGTTGAAATGGTGTTTGACAGAGGAGTCAGATGGAAAAGGAGATAATCACATTAGATATACATTTTGAAGAGGGTTTTTATACCTTTTCTGATCAAATAAAATCACAGGTAAAACCTCTGACAGAATACTCTCTTAACGATTTTTTTACTGACAAAAAACCGCTAAATGTGGAAATAGGTATTGGTAATGGTGAGTTTTTATGCTATATGGCGGAAAAGAGACCGGACGAACATTTTATAGGGTTTGAAGTATTCAGAAAAATATTTAGAAAAGCTATAGCAAAGGTGCAGAAGAAAAATCTTTCAAATGTTAAACTCATTCAATATGATGCAAGCTTTTTCGTACCACTTTTAGCCAATAATTCTGTTTCAAACTTTTATGTCAACTTTCCGGATCCTTGGCCTAAGAAAAAACATAACAAGCGTCGTCTTTTAAAGCCTGAATTTCTTAAAATCATCAGTGATAAACTGATTATTGGTGGAAGACTATTTATCGCAACAGACCATGATGACTATGCTGAAGAGATATTAATCAATCTTAAGGCTGTTTCTGAATTAAAACCAGAATTTGAAAACTACTTTGTAAATGAACTAATCGACTACTACCCCACCAAATACTACAGAAAATTTGCCATAAACAGTAAGGTATATTTCTTCAGGATGGTAAAACGATGAAAAGACTTATATTAATAGCACTATTTTTAATATTTTCATTACCGGTTTTCTCAAAAGAGATATACACAATAGAGATAAATGGAATTATAACCGAGTTTACGTATAAATTTATAAAGGTTAATTTAGAGAATGCTTCCAGATCAGATTCCGTATTTTTAGTGAAGATTGACACACCTGGTGGGCTCCTTGAATCCACCCGTAAAATAGTACAGCTTTTTCTTGAGTCAAAGATCCCTGTTGTTGTCTATGTCTCTCCCCAGGGAGCAAGGGCAACATCCGCCGGAGCCTTTATTGCGCTTTCTTCGAATTATCTCTTAATGTCCGATGGTACTCATATCGGCGCGGCACATCCGGTAAATCTTACAGGCGAAGATATCAAAGGGGATATGAGGAAAAAAGTGGAAAATGACACAACGGCCTTTATAAGATCCATTGCCCAGAAAAGGGGGAAAAATGAGCAGATCGCAACGGAAATGGTCATAAACTCGATAAGCCTCACCGCCAGAGAGGCTTACGATAAAAAGATCGTTGATGATATAGTCAATACCGAAGATCAATTAATAGAAAAGATAAAAAATAGGTTTAATATAAATGAAACACTCTTTTTAAAAAAATATGAACCGTCAATTACGGAAAAGATTGCATTCTTTCTTTCAGATCCGAATATCATAGTATTACTTTTACTCATTGCAATAGCTTCAATTTTTCTTGAATTTAAGATGCCGGGGACGTTTATTTTTGCATCAATAGGGATAGCGGCGATCATACTTTTTCTTCTGGCAATAAATATAATACCTATAAACTATCTTGGCTTGTTACTGATATTAGCCGGAATTGCTCTTCTCATTGCAGAGATATTCATCACAAGTTTTGGACTACTTTCTATTGCAGGAATATCTGCTCTTGCCGCTGGACTATACATCCTTTTTAGTAAAGGAGGAAACATGGGAATAAATGTTTCATTGCCCATTATTGTAGTATTGATTCTGTTTTTCGGTGGCATCATCCTTCTGATAGGAAAACTTGTCATCAAAGATTTTAAAAAGAGATCCGTAACAGGTACAGAAGGAATGATTGGGAAAGTTGGGGAGGTATTGGACTGGGATATATCATCCCACAAAGGGAAAATACTCGTTCACGGGGAAATATGGAGTGCAGAGTCAAATACAGATTTCAACAGGGGGGATAAGGTTGAGGTTCTACAGGTAAACGATCTGATGCTCAAGGTGAAAGGTCTTGGTAAATAATCATATATTTGTTCTCGATAAATTCAACAAATTCTCCATAAGAGCTCTTCTGGTGGCTTTTGAAAAATGGTTTCCGGAGATTAATTATAAAGTACTAAAAGTGGATGAGATCGGTTCAAATCCACAAGCAGGTTTTTACTATTTTTCATTCAATAGCATAAATGCGAAATTTTATATAGAGTTAGCCCAGAAGTTAAAGCAGAATAAGAATATAAAGATAGCCTGTGGGGGCCCCCATCCTTCAGCCAGATCAGATGAGATGACAAAATATTTTGACAAGGTTTGTAGTGGTGAAGGAGAGATAGTTTTAAGGGAGATAGTGGAAGATTTTAAATCAGGAATAGATGACAAAAAGATATACAAAGGTACTAAAAAAGTTGATTTAAATCATTTTGATGCGTATCCTAAGAAAAAAAGTCTTTTTGGTGCCATAGAGATCATGAGGGGATGTACATTTTCCTGTAAATACTGCCAGACACCACAGCTATATAAAGGGAAATTACGTTTTAAATCGATCGATAGAATACTTGAGGACGTCTCTTTTGGTATATTACACAATAAAACCGACTTAAGATTTATCGCACCTGACTCAGCATCATACTTCTATGACAACGGAATAAATATATCAAAAATTGAAGAGCTATTAGAAAAACTGCATAACCTTTTATCTAGTAGAGGGAGAATATTTTATGGCTCTTTCCCATCCGAAATAAATCCATATTTTGTAAATGAGGAATTTGTAAAACTAATCAAATACTATTGCCACAATAGACGGGTGGTCATAGGGCTACAATCGGCCTCCAGAAAATTATTAAAAAAGATGAACCGACCCGAAAATATAGAAAAAGTCGAAGAAACCATAAATCTCTTTTTGAAATACAAATTCACCGTGGATGTGGATTTTATTTTTGGATTACCATTTGAAAATGATGAAACCTTAAAAGAAACGATTGAATGGATCGAAAAGTGGAGCAACAGGGTGCGGATACATTCCCATTACTTCATGCCTCTTCCGGGTAGCAAATGGGAAGAACTGTCCCCCACAGAGATGCCGGAATATTTTGAAAGGTTTGTAAAAAGTCTGGAGGGGAAAAGTCGCCTATTTGGTCAATGGAATACCCAGCAAAACATAGCCTATTGCCTAAAAGATTAGGTCAGCTAAAAATAATTTAAAAAAACAGGTTTTATCTGTTGATTTTTAGAGATATCACTATATATTAAGAGTAAAATAGTCCTAAAGAGGTGTATTATGAGAGAAGAAGTACTGGAAATGAAACAAAGATTAATACTTTTTGATGAGATGCAGGCCACAGAGGAAGAGATTTTATCTGAAGTGGGAATGACTCTTGATAACTATGAGGAAACTGTTGAAAAACATTATGAAGCCCTCTCCGATGAAGACAAAGAATGGGTGGACAGACAGCTTATTGAATGGTTTAAAAATTACAAACAATTTTTCGGAGGAGGATGTTCGTTAAACTGCAGTAGTTGTGAAAAACACAATGTTGAGTTTTAATATACAATAGATTTAGACATACACTTTCGACAAAAAAGTATACTTAAGTATCAAAAAACGTAAAATTTAAAGAAATTTAATAATCAACCAATTAATATTTAAGAGGATAACTTCAAGCTCTTAAAATCATTAATTTTCTAAAGCTTTTAAAACATCATTCGAAAATAATTTCTTGACCTTTTGATGATATTTATTTAAAAATGCTAAATAGTAAAGCAATACCTGTAAAAATAATATAGTTAAAGGTTGACGAATGAGGATATCTTTAGCAGCAGATCATGGTGGTTTCGAGCTAAAAAACTCAATATTTTCATACTTAAAGTCCAAACATTATGATGTAATAGACCTTGGTACCTTTTCATCCGAATCTGTGGATTATCCGGATTTTGCTTTAAAAGCAGTGGAAAGTATCCTGATGAAAGAAGCTGATAGATCAATAATTATGTGTGGCTCTGGAATAGGTATATCCATAACAGCAAATAGATTTCCGGGGATAAGAGCCGCCCTTTGCTGGGATCCTTACACTGCGAAACTTAGCAGACTTCACAACGATGCCAATATCCTCGCAATGGGAGGAAGGCTCATAGGTGTAGAGCTCGCAAAAGAAATCGTTGATACATGGCTTTCCACCGATTTTGAAGGGGGAAGACACGAAAGAAGAATTGCAAAAATAGATGAATATGCAAAAAATTTTTGGAAAAAATATACGGAAGGTGAAAAATGAACCTTTATAATGCAGTAAAACAAACAGATCCAGAAATTTATGATGCCCTGATGAAAGAGATCGAAAGGCAGGAGACACATATAGAGCTTATTGCCAGTGAAAATTTTGTCAGCCCAGCTGTTTTGGAAGTACAGGGCTCTATAATGACAAACAAATATGCCGAAGGTTATCCAGCAAAAAGGTATTATGGTGGCTGTGAGTTTGTTGACATTGCGGAAGAGCTTGCCATCAAAAGGGCTAAAGAGCTTTTTGGTGCAGAGCATGCAAATGTCCAAGCACATTCCGGCAGTCAAGCCAATATGGCTGTATACTTTGCAGTACTAAAACCTGGTGATACCATAATGGGGATGAATCTTTCCCATGGAGGACACCTCACCCACGGAAGCCCTGTAAACTTTTCCGGGAAACTTTTTAATGTTATCTCATACGGAGTGAATAAAGAAACTGAGACAATAGACTACGATGAGGCAGAAAAGCTTGCCGTAGATCAGAAACCTAAACTCATAATGGTTGGAGCAAGTGCATACCCCAGAATCATCGACTTCAAAAAATTTAGAGAAATTGCTGATAAAATAGGCGCCATATTGGTGGTGGATATGGCACACATAGCC
>PNIN01000007.1 GCA_002878065.1 Calditerrivibrio nitroreducens | reverse complement strand
CCGCCTCCAGAAGTTCAATTACAAAATATTTTAAAGCAATACCATCAGTTATACTTTTATACTCAAAGCAATGTTCTTCTGCTGTTTTATTACCGCGAAAATTAGTTGTGGACCCTGTGGCAATAATGAGATAGTCATAATGGTATTCCCCTTTTTCACATTTTACCAATTTATTTTCCCTATCCACATATAATACAGTATCTCTAACAAAGTTTGAGTTATTTTTTTTGGTAATCTCTCTTAATGGGAAAACTATATTATCTGGAGTTACATTGCCACTTACAACCTCCGGAAGCATGGGGGTAAACAATGAGTAGTTGTTTTTATCGATTAATGTTACGTCAAATAACTTTCCTGCATACCTCTTCAATTTTGTAATGGCAGTAAGTCCTCCAAAACCACCGCCCAAAACCAAAATCTTTTTCATCCTTCACCCAATTTATTTTTTTATTGTAATATACACTATTAAAAACTATAATCAATATAAAAAAGATAAAGGGAGTCCGTATGGAAAAATACCAGAAGCTTATCCGTCAGCTCTTTGACTATTATCAAAAATACCTCCAGGGAAAAGAGAAAGCAATTAAACTTACGATAATATCTTTTCTCAGCAGAGGTCATGTGTTGATAGAGGATAATCCTGGTCTGGGTAAAACCACTCTGGCAATAGCCATAGCCAAATCGATGGGACTCACATTTGGAAGGATACAGTGTACGAACGATCTACTACCCACCGATGTCACCGGACTTAATATTTTTAATAAGGAGAAAAATGAGTTTGAGTTCAAAAAAGGACCTATATTCAATAATATAGTTTTAATAGATGAGATAAATAGAGCTACACCCAAAACCCAGAGTGCACTACTGGAAGCTATGGGTGAAAAACAGGTTACCGTTGAAGGGTCAACTTACAACCTCCCCAAACCTTTCTTTGTGATCGCCACCCAAAACCCTTCTGAATCTTTTGGAACATTCCCATTACCAGAGTCACAGCTTGACCGTTTTCTGATGAAGATTAGCATCGGATACCCCAGAAGGGAGGAAGAATTGGATATCTTAAGAGGTGGTAGTTCCAGAAAAGGGATTTACGAATCTAAATCGGTGATTTCAAGTGAGGATGTACTGGAGATGATACAGTATATAAAAACTCATATCACTGTCAAAGATAATATTTTAGAATACATCATGGATCTGGTGGATAAAACAAGGGATCATCCCCAGATAGCAATCGGTCTTTCCACAAGAGCTGCACTCTCCATAGTGAATGCCGCCAGAAGTTCCGCTTTTATAAATGGCAGAGACTACGTAATCCCTGAAGACATATTAGACTATTACCAGTACACAATGCTACACAGGATGACTTTTAAAGAAAAATTAACATCTTCCGAAAAGCTTGGTATTCTCACATCTATGGTAAAAACCACTAAACTTCCGTATGCTTAAATGGAGAATTTATTAAATGGGGATTCGATTTACAAAGGCTGGGGTGATATACATTATACTTACAATATTCATGGGTTTTTCCGCCATAAATACAAACAACAATCTTGTATTCTTAGTGGTATCTTTTATGCTTGCCATAATGGGTATTTCTGGTTTTTTAGGTAAGGCTAATATAGAAAAATTAAACGTCAGAATACACCCCGTAGAAGACCCCTTTGCAAAAAGAGGTTCAAGATTTATACTTGAAATCAAAAATGGTAAAAGATATCTACCATCAATCCTTTTGAAAACTAATTTAAGAGATCGTGAAATAACGTTCATCATACTAAAGCCTTTGTCATCCATCAGACAGGAGACCATTTTAAAATTTGATAGAAGAGGAAGGATTTTACTTGATGATGTCATGGTAAGTTCCCCTTTCCCTTTTAATTTTTTTGTCAGGTATAAAAAATACCACATCAATGAAGAGATAATAGTTTTTCCGGAGATTGGAGAAAAAAGTTTTTTTAATTTCAACAGGAATGCAGAAGAGAATACAACCTCAACCAATGATAAAATAACAATGAAATTGGAAGAATTAAGTAATATACGCAGTTATAGTAATGACCCCGCCAAAAGGATCTTCTGGAAACAGTTTGCCAAAACCGGTGAATTATACACCAAAGAATACACCGGTGAAGATTCTGAATCCTTTAGGTTGTACTTTGAAGATATCTTAAAACTTTATCCATTGGAAGAAGCAATCAAGATAGCTACAAAAACGGTATTGGAAGCTTATAACAATTCCATTCCACTTACCTTCACCATCTCCAACGAAACTTACAATGTAAAAACGGATGCTGATAAAAGATCTGTATTGAAGAGGCTTGCCCTTTATGATGCTTAGAAGATTGATAGATTTAGGGATCACATCTCTTGTAATCATATCTGTTATATCTGTGGTAAAGTATGTAAGTTTTCCATACTTTTTACCTTTAATAGCCTCCCTTATATTTAATCTATACTCAAGAAAAACTCTAAACAGGCATGTTTTAACAGCTGTAGCCATATTCTTAACAATTTTCATAGCCTTTAACACCACCCTTAATACACTTGTGAATAATCTAATGAAGGTAATAATAATCTTTATATCCATCAAACTTTTGGAAGAAAAACGATATAGAGACTACATGCAGATCATCACCCTATCAATTTTTCTTATCACTTCATCTGCACTTCTTAATATAAATATGATATTTTTGTTTTATATCATTACCTCGATATTTTTAGTTAATTTTCTCATCATACTTCTTACGATATATGATAATCTCCCTGAATACAGCCTCAATAGGGAAGAATTAAAGGAAATATTTTACAAAACTGCAATAATACCGATCTTTTCAATCCCCTTTGCCATATTACTATTTTTTATCATACCCAGAACGAGTACCCCCCTTTTCGATTTTATTAATAGAGAAGATGTTGCAAAAACTGGTTTTACATCAAAGATAGGATTGGGAGGGGTATCAACTATTCAGGAGACGGAGACAATAGCCTTCAGGGCAATAATGAAAGAGGTAGATCCATCTAAACTTTATTGGAGGGGAGTAGTATTTGACATTTACAGAGATGGCAGCTGGCACTCTTCAAATAGAACCAATAGAATAAACTTTACCATAAAAGGTGGGGAGTCGATTTCATACGAAATCTATTTTGAACCAACATACGATAAATACCTAATCACATTGGATAAGCCAGTGGATTTAAAATTTCAGGGTACTCTAACGAAAACCGAAAATCTCGAATTTTTGACCACAAACGTTATATCAAAAAAGATACATTACAATGGTAGCTCTATTCTGACGGAAAGCTTTTTGGATATAGATTCCGATATCACTCATTCCAAAGACAAAAAAGGGATAACCGATTCGATTTTTGCACTTGCAAAAAGTCTTAAAAAAGAAAACGACACTGAAACGATAAATAATATATTAAAATACCTTAAAGAAAACTACCGATACTCCCTGACTGATCTCCCTTCAGGGAAATCACCTGTAGAAGAATTTCTCTTTAGAAACAAAAAAGGGAACTGTGAATATTTTGCATCAGCAATGGCTTTACTGTTAAGGGCAAATGATATACCCGCAAGGCTTGTGGGGGGATTTCTGGGTGGATACTACAATAAAAACGCAGGTTATTACGCCATATCAAATAAAAATGCCCACGTCTGGGTAGAAGCTCTGGTAAACAACAGATGGATAAGGCTCGACCCAACTCCAGCATCTATAAGTAGCTTTACCCAGAGAGATCTTCTTTCCCTCAAGATGAAGTTTAAGATCTATCTGGATTATATTTCGTTTTACTGGACAAAATTTATCATAAACTACGATCTCCAGACACAAATGGAATTAGCGGTAAAATTTACCACAAATTTCAAAACAGTTAAAATCAAACCGGATAAAATTACAAACTATACATTAATATCTATAATACTTTTAGCTTTAACTTCTTTCTTATTTATAAAAAACAAGCGCAACACCCCGTCATACTTTATCAATAAATTTTACAAGATACTCTCAGAAAAGGGGATAAATATAGATCCATCCATACCAATAATGAGAAATATAGACAGAATAGATGATGAAAAACTGAAAAAAGAATCAAAAAAATTTGCAGAAGAAATTAACAAAATGCTATTTAAAGATGGTAAACTAGAAAAAAATACTTTACAAACGATATTGAAAAATATTAAAAGACTTTAATGACTCTTAAAAGAGGGATGAATATGGAGACAAACGATCTTTCCCCTGTAAATATCAAAATAAATGAAAAAGTAATTGAACATTTGATGAGTTTCGGTACGAAACAAACATTTGAATCATCCCAATTCATATTTAAAGAAGATGAAGAATCTGATGACGTTTATATCATTATTGAAGGTGAAGTGGAGGTACTCACTTACGACTATAAAGGTTCTCTGGTGCGTATAGCCCTTCTGGACAAAGGGTGTATCTTTGGGGAGATGAGTATCTTTTTAAAAAACAAAAGATCCGCTTCCATAAGACCCATCAAAACTACCGAAGTCCTCAAAATGACAAGGAAACAGTTTCTGGAATCCCTCACAAAAATACCGGCCTTCACATTAAACCTTATGAATATCCTCACCACAAGACTCTATTCTATGAATAAACGTTTTGTAAATTTGAATCATTACAAAATATACAACTCGATAGCAATATATCTAAGATATAATTACATAGCCAAAAAGATACCAAACCCGATAAAATTAAGTCCAAAAGAGATAGCTGAAAAGGTTGGCTTATCATTAAACGACTTTTTAAAAGGCTTAATGTATCTTGAAAGGGAAAAAGCAATATCAAACCTTAATACGGATGATATATTAAATGTAAGCTTTGCGATAAGTGCAGATAATCTGGACAGCTTTATAGAAAAGATAGCATATCAGCAGATATAATAAAAAAATAAAAGGGGGGCTTTACCCCCATTTTTTAAAGCTCTATCTTTGTACCCAAAAGTTCTAAAAACTTCCTCATCCATTCCGGATGGGCTGGCCAGGCCGGAGCAGTCACAAAATTACCGCTAACCACTGCATTGGTGAATGTGCTATTGACTTCCTCCCATTTAGCTCCTGCTTTTACAACATCAGGCATAACAGCAGGATACGCCGTACAGGTTATACCATTTAAAACATCCGCCGCCACCAGAATCTGTTGACCATGGCATATGGATGCAATAGGCTTCTTCTTATTCGCAAATTCTTTTACTATCTCTATCACCCTGCTATTAAGCCTTAGATATTCCGGTGCTCTACCACCAGGGATTACAAGTCCATTATAATTGTCTACTTTAACATCATCAAAATTAAAAGTTATGGCAAAATTATGCCCCCTCTTTTCGGAATATGTTTGATCCCCTTCAAAATCGTGAACAGCTGTTTTTACAACATCACCAGGCTTTTTACCTGGACAAACAACATCCACAGAGTGACCAACTGTCAAAAGGATCTGATAAGGTACCATACATTCGTAATCTTCCACATAATCCCCAACAATCATCAAAATCTTTTTAGCTGCCATAAAAACCCCCTTTTTAAAGAATGTAATATACATTTTATTGTCCCGATAGTATCAGATGTCAATTAAAATCTCACTAAAATTTAATGAGATTTAGATATAAATCTTGCAAGGGGTAAAATGATAGTTTATAAAAAGGTTGGAGGTAAGAGATCATAAATTTTACAAAAAAATTAGAATATCACAAGATCGAAGCCAAAAGGATTTTTTACATAGCTTTCCCCATAATCATAGCCTCTGTGTCCCATCTACTGATGGGTTTTACAGATAACGTGATGGCTGGTAGATACTCAAGTAATGATCTTGCCGGTGTATCTGTGGGATCGGCAATATGGCTACCACTGACACTTTTTTTTATGGCTGTATTAAGCAGTACCACCCCCCTTATGTCTGTAGAAATAGGTAAGGATGGTGGAAAAAGCAATGGAACCATCTATAAAACCGCATTAATAACTGCCATCATCACAGGTGTAATCCTTTTTATAATCTTACATTTAATAACGATAATATTAAAAAATTTTTTGGTGGATAACCAGACGTTTAATATAACCAGAAGATATCTTATGTATGTGTCATTTGCCATCCCGGGCTTTCTGGTTTTCCAGGTTTTTAGATCTGTATTTGAATCAACGGGTAAAACATCCGCAATAATGATAAGCAGTTTCATCGGGATGCTGTTAAATATACCATTAAATTACATATTTATCTATGGAAAACTTGGGATACCAGAAATGGGAGGATCTGGCTGTGGTTTGGCCACATCGATTTCTACTTACATTATGGTCTTTATTATTTATTTTATCATTAAAAAAGGTAACCTTATCAAAAATGGTAATTTTTCAACTTCAGAAGTAATAAAAATTGTAAAACTTGGTCTACCGCTCGGGATTTCAACATTTCTGGAAGCATTCATATTTAGCTTTGGAAGTATAATCCTGGCTCCACTTGGATCTTTAGTGGTGGCTTCACATCAGATAGCTTTAAATTTCATATCAACAATTTTTATGATACCTTTAAGTCTTGGAGTTGCGATATCCGTTAGAATAAGCCATAGATACGGTGAAAACAAACTAATGTTATCCACCATCGCATGGAAAACGGGACTTTTTATAGTAATTGTAATTTCATTTTTTTTATCGCTACTGATGTACCTATTTTTGGATACAATAATAAGTCTTTACACAAAAGACCAACATCTCATTCAGTTAACAAGACCGCTTATGATCCTGGCTATCTCGTTTCACATTATCGATGCGTTTCAGGTGGCAGCCAACAATAGCCTCAAAGGGTATCACAACACTAAATACCCCATGTGGGTGGTATTTTTTTCATATTGGGTTATGGCACTACCCTTATCCCTTATATTCATATACCATTTTAATATGGGGGCATTCGGCTTCTGGCTTTCACTTATTGTGGGTATTATAATGGCGGCAATTCTTTTGGGGTATAAGCTACTAAAAGAGTATAATTTCAAAAATATGTAAAAAAAATGTTAATATTAAATCTTCACTCATCTTTTAGGTTATAATTATAGTAGGAGGTTCATATGAAAGTTTACTTTATAAGACATGCCATCGCAATGGAAAGGGAAGAATGGCAGGATGATGATCTAAAAAGACCTTTGACAAAGGATGGTATAAAAAAATTCAAATCTTTCTTTAAAAAAATATCAAAAAATCTGAAAAAACCGGATCTTTTAATCGCTTCCGAAGCAGAAAGAAGCATAGCCACAGCAAAAATAATCGCTAAGTTGTATGATATAGACTACAAAATTGACAGTAGAATCAATCCAGGTTCAGATATTATGCAATACAAGCTTGTCCTGGATGAAATGGCAGACAATAATGTCAATTCTATAGCTATCGTGGGCCACGAACCGGATTTATCAAACTTCATCTCCTTCTACATTGCAGAAACTGCTCTGAGTTTGAAACTCAAAAAAGGTGCCATAGTTTGTATAAAAGACAAAGTGCTGTATGGCCTCATACAGCCAGATATGTTAAAATGAAAGAATACCTCGGAAAACAGCTGGATACGATTCTTAATCTGGTTGAAAATGTTATAAATTATGACAAACAGGATGCTCTACACGATTTTAGGGTGGCTCTGAGGAGATTTCTTGTAGTATTTAATATCCTGGCGAAAGTTCAAGAACCACCCGTTGGTATCCAGCAATCAGTTGATATATTTAAAAATATCAGATCCTCATCAAACAAGCTCAGAGACCTGGAGGTCCTTAAAGAACATATTTTAAACCATAAATTCGACACAGAATTTGGTGAAAAAGGTAAATCAAATCTACTTACCATAATCGATAGAAAGATTCATAAAGAACATGAGGAACTGTTGCAGATACTTTTGAATGCCAATCTTACAGAAAATGTGAAAAATTTTAGAGAATACATATTCAATTTACAGATTCAGATAGATTCAACCTCTTACATTAAAAAATTTTTAAAAAGAATAAAAAAAGCTCTCTCCGAAGACCCCACCGATGATACAATCCATATGATAAGAGTAAATTTTAAAAAGATAAGATATATCATGGAAATGACAAAAAATGATGACAAACTTATCGATTCAATTAAAAATATGCAAGAACTATTAGGAACATACAACGATCTGAGAATAGGAATATCGATCTTAAATTTAATAACAGAAGAAAAGATAGTAATGAATAAGAGCTACTTATATGCTATAGGATACTTAGATGCCACTTTTTTATATAAAAAAATAGATTTACGCAGAAAAATTATTGAAAATTCTAAAAAACTAATAAAGTTAATTAAAAACCACATTAGTTCTTTTACTAATTGACATATAATCACAGAAATATTATAACCATTATATGAAAAAAATCTTGACGTTGCTTTTTATAATTATTTTAAACATATCCTGCACAAAAGATGATGGAAAAATAGTTATAAGCGGCAGAATTGAAGCTGATGAGATAAATTTTTCCTTTAAGTATCCCGGAATGATTGAGGAGATAAACTTCTCTGAAGGGGATTTTGTATTAAAAGATACGATTCTGGCAAGGATAAAGGCAAACGATATTAAAGCTCAGGTTAATAGATCAAAGATAGAGGAAAAAACCGCTTCAACCGCTATGGATGCCAAATATCTCCAATATCAATCCGCATTAAACAGAATCGAACAATTAAAGATAAAAAAACAGTTTCTCACCGATAGTATAAACAATGAAATTCTTATGGCTGAAAACAATGTCAAAAACGCCGATCACAAATTGAAGATGGATAGGATAAATATTCAAAAAGCGAGGGCAAATTTTGAAAAGATTAAAAACGATTATGAACGTTTTAAAGTATTATACAATGAAAATGCCATCCCAAAACAGAAATTTGATGAAATAGAAGCCGCTTATAAGATATCTCAAGAAGATCTATCCCTAACGGAGGAATCCCTCAAGATATCAGAGAAGAATTTTTTATCAGCCCAGAATAGTCTTGCAATATCCAAAGCAAGAAAAAAGGAGATTGAGGCAATAGAAAAAGAGATAAAAGCAGCGGAAAAGGATATAGGAATTATAAAAAAAGAAATAGAGATCGCCTCCTTGAATAAACTAAAAACTATAGAACTAACAAATGAGCTGACCAGCCATCTGGAGGATACTATAATTAAAGCTCCAAATAATATGATAATAACCAAAAAGTTCTTTCAGAAAGGGGAGATCATCGCCGCAGGGCAATCTTTGGCGGTGGGGTACAACCCACAGGAAATATACTTTAGAGGTTTTGTCCCTGAACCACTATTAGGAAAGATAAAGCTCAATATGGAAGGGGATCTGAAGATCGACTCATATCCCAATAAAAGTTTTAAAGGGAAGATTACATTTATAAATAGTCGTTCTGAGTTTACCCCAAAGGATGTACAGACACCTCAGGAGAGGGTTAAACAGGTATTTCTCATAAAAGCAAAGATTGAAGACAAAAAAAATATCCTAAAACCTGGTATGCCCGCAGACTTTATAATCAAGACAGAATGAATGCGGTCTCTATTTACAACTTAAAAAAAAATTACAAGAAGCTAACTGCTCTTAAGAATGTAACCCTTACAATACCAAAAAATAAATTAACATGCATTGTTGGACCAGACGGTGCAGGAAAATCCACCCTTTTGAAGATAATAGCAGGGGTACTCACCTTTGATGAGGGGGAATTATACATAAATGATAAAAAGATAGTGAAAATATCTGAAATGGAAGATTTCAAAGATAAAATAGCTTTTATGCCACAGGGACTTGGACTTAATTTATATCAGAATCTTTCCATAGAGGAAAATATCGATTTTTTTGCAAGTCTTCATGATCTTGATAAAAACAAAGCAGCAAAAAGGAAAGAAACACTTCTAAAGATAACAAACCTTTACCGCTTTAAGGAAAGGGAGGTTTCAAAACTTTCTGGCGGGATGAAGCAGAAATTGGGTATCTGCTGCTCTTTAATCCATTCTCCGGAGCTGATGATCCTAGATGAACCCACAACAGGTGTTGATCCGGTCTCCAGAAAGGAATTATACCTTTTGATACATCAATTCATCGAAGAGGAAGGGATAACGGCTGTTATATCTACATCTTATATCGACGAAGCGGAAAGGGGGGATAAGATTATTATCCTTAATGATGGACAGATAATCCTTGATGATAAAAATTTTAAAGATGACATAAACGTATACGAGATCTCATCGCCAGATTTCCTTGAGATTTACAATAGATTAAATTCTGAAGAATACCATTTTATAAAACTTAATAGAGACAATATACGGCTAAGTCCAAAAAATAACGAAATGGTGATAAAAGATTGGCATCAGGTGAAACCCACCCTTGACGACAGAATACTCTCCGTAATAGGCACAAGAAAATTAGATTTTATAATATCACCTCAAAAATTAAGGGATTCCAACATTATAGATATTAAAAATATCTCCAAAAATTTCGGTAATTTCTTTGCCGTAAAAGATGTTAGTCTGGAAATAAAAAAAGGTGAAATTATGGGACTTCTGGGGCCAAACGGAGCAGGTAAAACAACATTAATAAAGCTTATCCTAAACCTTTATACCCCCACTTCTGGTTATATAAAGATAGATGTCCCGGAAAGTGAGTTAAAAAATAGTATCGGGTATATGTCCCAAAAGTTTTCCCTTTACTCAGATCTTACCGTAAGAGAAAATCTTCTATTTTATGGTTCCACGAGGGGGGTATCGCTTTCCCGATTGAAGGCAAGGGTGGAAGAATTAATCGATTTAGGTAATCTAAAAATGTATAAAGATGAGATTGTAGAGAATCTACCCCTTGGAATAAGACAGAGGCTAGCCCTTATGACATCCATAATGCATAACCCGGAGATCATTTTTCTTGATGAACCAACGGCAGGTGTTAATATTGCCGAGAGGGATACATTCTGGCAAATCATCAGATATCTTTCAAACAACCATAACATTACCATAATAGTTTCCACCCATTACATGGATGAAGCAAACTATTGCGATAGATTATGTCTTATGTTTGAAGGGAAAATTTCACTGATTGGAACACCGGATGAATTAAAAAGATCCCTTGAAGAGAAGGCCGGAACCCCTTATCTCATTGAAACCGAAAATCCTTATCTTCTATACTCTGAACTAAAACAGAAAGGGCTAAAGGTGGATTTACTTGGTAATAAGGTAAAATTATTTACAAAGGATCGAGCAGAAGCTTTAAAAAATTATGACAGAATATATAAAACAGAAGTAACCGTAGAAGATGTCTTCGTGAGTGTAACAGAAGATGAATACTCATAAAATGAAAACGATTTTCATAAAAGAGATTAAAGAGCTCAAAAGGGATAAGATTTCAAGAATAATGGTATTTCTTCTTCCTGTGGTGATATTGCTTGTTTTCGGTTATGGTATGGCGTTGGATGTGGAAAAGATACCATTTTCAATACTCGATGAAGATAATACCTTCACCAGCAGGGAGATATCGTATAAATTCATAAACAACTACAGATATTACACGTTTAAAGGGTATGTAAAAAAACAATCGGAAGGTATAGAACTAATAGATCGAAATAGAATTAGAATGCTACTCGTAATTCCAAACGGATTCGAAAAAGATTTAAAAAATGGCAGAGGTTCCTCCATCCAGATCATTGAAGATGGTGTTTTCCCATACAGAGCCTCCATCTCCAAAACCTATTCAAATATAATAATCAACAAGTTTAATATAGAAAAACTTGAAAACAAAAATATAATAGAACTATTTATAGATTTAAGAATCAGATACTGGTTTAACGAAGAGATGAGACAGAAGAATGTCACCGCCTCTGGTGTTTTACTGGTGGTACTTTTTATATCTCCTGCGATATTCGCTTCCCTTCTGATAGTAAAAGAAAAGGAATTGGGATCTATCTACAACATATGGACATCTTCAATTTCTAAAAAAGAGTTTTTATTGGCAAAACAGTCAGTTGCAGTGATGATATCATTTTTAAACTATTTTATACTTTTTGCAATGATTATGGTGTTATTTAAAACACCCTTCAAAGGTAGTTTTATACTGTTTACAATATCATCGTTTATCTATATACTTGTTTCCACCTCCCTTGGAATACTGATCTCCACATTTGTAAAAACACAGGTTTCTGCAGTGGTAGCTACATCAATTATATGTATTATTCCATCGATCCTTTATTCCGGCTATCTCACCCCCATAAGCTCCATGACCAACGAGGCCTTTATTGTAGCCCACCTTTTCCCAAATTATTACTATTTTAACATAATCAAGATGAGCTTTTTAAAAGGTTTTAACCTCAACATCTTTATAAAAAATATTATAATACTTATGTTTTTCTATCTGTTTTTTATATCTATCTCAATAGCTAGGTTTAGGAAGTACCAATGTTAGTAAGATTGACTTCACTAATAATAAAAGAGTTATTGCAATTTTTCAGAGATAAAAGTTTGCTTATCTTCGTTTTGTATCTATTTACCGGGGATCTTTACATAGCGGCAAATGGCATCGACCTTACTTTAAAAAATGCTAGATTCTATGTTCTGGATGAATCTTTATCGTTGAACTCCAAAGAGTTGATTTCAAGATTTCAACCCCCCACATTTAACTTTCAGGGGTACTTAATCGATGAAAAGATGATCGAAAAGATTCTATCGGAAGATAAAGCAGTGGCTGTAATTGTAATTCCAAAAGATTTTGACGAAAATCTAAAAAATGGTAAAGGTAATCAAATCGCCCTTTATGTAAACGGTAGTGAAACATCAGTGGGGTACCTTTTTGCAGGCTATGCATCTGAAATTGTTACTAAGTTTGCATTGGAATATAGAAAAAAAGAGTTGGGTAAAAATCTACCCATAATAGAATTAAAACAGAGGGTACTATACAATCAGAACACAGATTCAAATATTTTCATGTCGATCACAGAGCTTTTTTCTGTAATTACCCTTCTTATCTTAATATTACCGGCTTCTGCTATTATAAGAGAAAAAACAAATGGAAACCTGGAAATGATAATGATATCCCCCATTAGCATAACAGAATTTATGATTTCAAAAATTATTGCCATGAATATAGTAATCATTACGGGTGTAGTTTTATCATCAATATTAATATTAAATCTTTTACTGAAGATACCACTTAATAGTAACTTTTTCAATTTTATAATCCTCACTATTCTTTACGTATTCACATCTTCCGGTTTGTCGATGTTTATTGCATCTCTATCAAACAATATGCTTCAGGTATCCCAGATAACAATTATAGTCCTTATGCCGATACTTTATCTATCAGGCTCCTGGACACCATTCGAAAGTATGCCATACATCTTTCAAAAACTGACCTACCTTTCTCCGCTCAAATATTACCTTGAAGGTTCATTCTCTGTTATACTAAAAGGGCTTGGGTTCGACTTTGTTTACAAATATATGCTTATGATACTTGCTCTGGGGATACCGATATTTGCATCAGGAGCCTACTTTTTAAAGAAACGAATATAGGGGGATAAATGAAAATAGGAATTGCACTCGGAAGTGGCGCCGCAAGAGGGCTTGCCCATATAGGACTTTTAAAGGCTTTTGAAGACAG